>JAKPUV010001318.1 GCA_029554925.1 Candidatus Hydrogenedentota bacterium
CGCAGTTCGAGGAGTTCGAGCTGCAACGCATAAACAAGGAAGACCAGACAGTCGAGGTCTACTCGGAGCGTTATGGCCGCACATTTGTCATCCAGAAAAAGTAGTGAACAATCGTTCTGCAACGCGAGGCACGCCCACCGGGCATGGTGTCCGGAAACGCGGGAGGATGAGACCCTAATGTTTACAAGAAGCTCACGGAAAATCATGCTGGGTTGGGCCGCGGCGCTGCTGTTTGCCGTCGCGCCGGTGACGGCCCAGGAGGCGGCCGACGCGGGGCTTCAGGCGACCAGCCCCCCCGTGGAGGAGGCCCAGGCGGCCCCGGCGGCCTTTCCCGCCGAAACGGGCGTGTCCGAGGCGGAGCAGTACTACCGCCGGGGCGTTGAGCTCTACAAGCAGGACCTCTACCGCGAGGCGCTGACCGAGTTCAACCGGGCGCTGGCCCTTGACCCGGGGCACGCGGAGGCCAAGAAGTTCCAGGAAAAGGCCAACGCGCGGCTTCAGCAGACCCTGGTCGGGGAGACCGGGGCCGCCGCCGCCCCCGCGTTCGAGTCCATTGACCCCGAGACGATCCGCCAGCAGGGCGAGACCGTGCAGCTTTCTTCGGACGAGGTGCGCCGCCAGCGCGTGGACAAGCTCCTCTCCGACGCCATCCTCTACATGGAGGCGGGCCGCTTTGCGACGGCAGTGGAGATCTACAGCAACGCGCTGCTGATAGACCCGAACAACCCCGCCGCGAAAGAGGGGCTGCACAAGGCCACGATCGCGGCCCACGGGGCCGAGGGCGACCTTTCGATGAAGCAGGTGGACGAGGACCGCGCGATGATCCGCAATTTCATCGAGGGGTCCAAGCGCCTGCCCGAGGGCGCGGACGCGCGCGGCATCAAGCCCTACCGTTTCTCCGTGCCCGAAATCGCCGAGGAGCGCTCCCAGGAGCGGGAGAAGGGCGTCATCGAGAAGATTCTCGAATCCCCCGTCAGTCTGGAGTTTGAGGACATTCACGTCAGCGAAATCGCCTCCTTCATCTCGGACAGCTGGGAGGTGAACATCGTGATTGACAGCCGGGCCGTGGAGCCCCCCAGGCAGGCCCAGCCGCAGCAGGCGGCCGCCGCGCCCGGAGGGCCTCCCGGAATGCCCGGCGCGTTCCCGCCCCCCGGCGGCGGGGCCCCGTTCCCCGGCCCGGGCGGCCCCCAGCCGGCGCCGCAGTTCGGCGGGCTGCAGGGCGCGGCCAACCGTCCCGGCCAGCCGGCGAACATGGGCGGGGCCCAGGCCGGCATGCAGGGCTCGATGGACCAGGTCTATGGCCCCAAGTCCAGCGGCATCGTTCCGTATGTGAACCTGAAAAACGTGAGTCTGGCCGAGGGCCTGCAGGCGCTGCTTCGCCCGCTCGGGCTTGACTATGCGGTGCAGCCCGGTTTCATCTGGATCAGCAAGCCGGAGATCATCCGCCGGGAGTCCTTCGAGAAAATTGAGACGCGCTACTACGAGCTGCGCAACGCCGGTTCCGAGACGCTGTTCAAGCTGGTGCTCCGCAACCGCTTCGGCGGGGTGGGCGGCCGCATGGGCGG
>JAKPUV010001321.1 GCA_029554925.1 Candidatus Hydrogenedentota bacterium
TTCGCCGTGGGGCTCGGTCTGGACTACCTCCAGTGCTACGCGGCGGTGCCCTATCCGAAAACCGAACTGGGCGCGCTGGCCGAGAAGAACGGCTGGATCCGCGCCAAGGCCTGGAAGGACTACGATTTTGGCGGGCCGTCCATCCTGGACATCGGCACCATCCGCCCGGAGGAGGTGGACCGCTTCCGCACGCGGCTTTTCCGGAAGTTCTACCTGCGCCCGGCGTACCTGATGCGCCGGTTGACCGAACTGCTGCGCCATCCCCGGCAACTGGCGCAGGCGGCGGGGTTCCTCCGATGGATGTGACCCCAAACACCAGTCCGGAGGTGACCGTCCTCTTTCCCTGCCTGAACGAGGAGCGCACGATTGCCGAATGTGTCCGCCGCGCGCGGGCCGCCCTCGACGGCGCGGGGCTGCGCGGCGAGGTGCTGGTGGCCGACAACGGGTCCACCGACGCTTCCGTGGCGCTGGCGGAAGAGGCCGGCGCGCGGGTGGTGCCGGTGCGGGGACGCGGCTACGGGCGCGCGCTGCGCGCGGGGCTCGCGGCGGCCGCGGGCGACTTCGTCGTCTTCATGGACGCCGATCTGTCCTACGACCCCGCCTATGTGCCTGAATTCGCCGCCGCCCTGCGCGGGGGGGGGGATTTCGTCATGGGCTCGCGCATGCGCGGAAAGATTGACCCCGGGGCCATGCCCCCGCACCATCGGTGGTTTGGTACCCCGGCCCTGACCCTGCTCGCGCGCGCCCTGTTCCACGTGCCCGTGTCGGACATCAACTGCGGCCTGCGCGGCGTGCGCCGCGAGGCTCTGGCGCGGCTCGACCTCCACTCCGACGGGATGGAGTTTGCCTCCGAGATGATCCTCAAGGCGGCCCACCACCGCCTGCGCTTCGCCGAGATCCCCATCCATTTCCACTGCGACCAGCGGGGCCGCGAGCCGCACCTGCGCTCCTTCCGCGACGGCTGGCGCCATCTCCAGCTCATGCTGCACTATGCCCCGCTGTGGCTGTTCTTCCTGCCGGGGCTGCTGTTGGCCGCGGGCGGGCTCGGCACCATCCTCGCCGGATTCAGCCTGCTGCCGCCGGTTCCGGCGGTGCTCGGCGGGCTTGGCGGACTTATTTCCGTGGCGCTGGGCCTTCAGATTCTCTTGCTGGGTCTGACGGCCCAAGACCGGGTGACGCACCCCCGCTGGCACGACGACAGCACCCTTTTCCGGATCGTCACCCGGTGCCGCCGCCTCATCATGCTCGAGAACGGCGTGCTCGTGAGCCTGTCCACCTTCGCGCTGGGCCTGGCGGTGCTGGCCGCCGCCCTGTTT
>JAKPUV010000020.1 GCA_029554925.1 Candidatus Hydrogenedentota bacterium
GATACTGGAGCACCGTCTCGCGCTCCGCCTCCACTTTCGGGATCACCCACTGGCAGACCCTGGCCAGCAGGGTGGTCAGGGGCAGGAAAAGCACCACGTTCCAAAGGTTGAACATGGTGTGGGCATTGGCCGCGTGGCGCATGAGGTTCTCGGGGTGTTCGGAGAAGACCGTGCCCGGCGTCACCCAGTCCACAAACCCCAGGAACAGCGGCTTCCCCTCCCAAAGGGGCACAAAAAACAGGGCGAACATGTACGCCGTGCCGAAAAGGTTGAAGAAGGTGTGGGCCAGGGCGACGCGCTTGGAGTCGCGGTTGGCGTTGAGCGCCGCGAGGTTGGCGGTGATCGTCGTGCCGATGTTGTCGCCGAGGATGAGGGGGACGGCGGTGTAGAAGCCGATGATGCCCTGGCTGCACAGGGCCAGCACGATGCCGACGGTGGCGCTGCTGGACTGGACGACGCAGGTCATGGCGGTGCCGATGGCGATGCTCATCAGGGTCGGCCAGAAGGGCATGACCCCGCCGGGAACCTTCGGCGAGCAGTCGAACATGGCGAACCAGCCGATGAACTCCGGACTGTAGCGCAGCGGCTTGAGCACGTCGGACATGATGTTCATGCCCAGGAACAGGAGGCCGAAGCCCATGACACTCTCGCCGACGGCCCGCCATTTGGGTTGCTTCACCAGAGAGGCGGTGAGGAGGCCGATGGCGATGGCCGGGTAGGCCATCTCGTCCAGCTTGAACGCGATGAGCTGGGCCGTCATGGTCGTGCCGATGTTCGCGCCGTAAACCACGCCGATGGCCCGCGTCAGGTCCACCAGCCCGGCGTTCACAAAGCCGACCAGCATGACGGTCATGGCCGAGGAGGACTGGATGACGCCGGTGATGAGCGCGCCCGCGATGACGGCGAAGAACCGGTTCTGCGTCATGAAGTGCAGGATGGAGCGCAGGCGCTTGTCCGCCGTGCGCTGAAGCCCCTTCGACATGATCGTCATGCCGAAGATGAACACGGCGAGCCCGCCGACCAGCACCATGGACAGCTGCATCTTGTCCATGGCCATGGCCTCAAACTCCAGGGCCAGCACGTCGAAACGCTCCTGGGCGGAAACCCCCTCGCGGTTGTCATAAATGTCCACGCAGGCGAAGTACTGCCCGACGGATTTTCCGAGCTTCCACGAGGTGACGGCGATGCCCTCGGCGTCCGTCACCACCCGCTTGTCCTTGACCGTGCTTCCTTTGCCGCTGTCCCCCTCGACCCGGAAAAACACCTCTATTCCCGACGCGGGGGTGCCGTCCGGCTGCTGGAGCTGCACGCCGAAGCGCGGGATTTCCCCCTCCGTGGCCCCTTCAAGGTCATCGCCTATGCGCTTGACGCCCCCCACGGCGCGCATGCGCACCGGCTTGATCGCGGGATAATCAGGCAGGGACGCGCGCACCCACACATCCCCCGACCACTGGCCCAGACGCAGCCGCGCCGAGGCGCTTCCGCCCGGGTCGCTCGGCTTTTCAAGCACCGGCTTCCCGTCCTCCTCGAACACCGCCCCGGTCCGCAGGTCCTCCACCTCAAACCGGACTTTGGCACCGCCGACGCCGCGGCGCTCCCCCTTCCCACCGAGCAGGCCGGGCTGCACCGCGCTCTCCACCACGACCCGGAAGGGCTTCTCCAAAAGGGTGCCGTGCAGGTCGGTCTGCCCGTCCCCGGAGGCGTGCTCATCCGCCCGCAGACGGTCGGCAGGCACGGTGCCTCCCCCCCCGCATCCGGTCGCAACCACGGCCAGCGCCGCGCATGCGAGACAAAACACAGCCTTCCCCGCCAGGTGCCTTGAAACGGAAATCCGCATCATAAGAATGGGTCGCTCCCGGTGCCTGATCGCACCGGGCGGCATTTTAGGCGGGGAATGTTAGGGAATTGTTAGAGCGGCCCGGTCCGCGCGCGGGCTCTCCGGTCAGGGCCGCCTCTTGGGCTTCGGCCGGGCCACCCCGAGATGCACGGCGTCAAACCCGAGCCGGCCGCGCACCCGGTCCACCCGCTCCAGCACACGCTCCCATTTTTCCTCGGAGTCCCGGTTGAACAGGGAGGTCTGGTGCTGGTTCCAGGAGAGGCGGGAAAGCCCCACCCCCACCAGGCGCACCCGCGCCCGCCGCGCCATGGCCTTGGGCAGGAGTCCGCGCAGCGTCTCCAGCAGCGCCGTGTCCAGCGCCGTGGGGTCGGGCAGGGCCTGCGAGAAGGTGTGCGTCGAGAAGTCGCCATACCGCACTTTCAGGGTGAGGCACCGGGTTTCCATACCCTCTTCGCGGAGGGCGTGGGCGCAGTGCTCCAGAAGCTGCGCGGCCACGTTCCCGAGCAGGGCCCAGTCGGAGAGGTCCTCTGGAAAGGTCGTTTCCCGGCTGATGGATTTGGGCGCGCCGCCCGTCTCCACCTCGTCCGAGGCGATGCCCAGGGCGGCCGCCCGCAGGACATGGGCGTTCTGCACGCCGAAAACGGGCTCCAGCGTGGGGGCCGGGGCGGCGGCCAGCGCCCCGACGGTCAGAATGCCCAGGCTCTCCAGCATCTCGCGGGTCCGGGGGCCGATCCCCGGCAGTTTTCCGACGGGCAGCGGGGCCAGCCACGCCGCCTCACCGCCGGCGGGAATGGAGACGCACCCGTCGGGTTTCACCTCGTTTGCCGCCACTTTG
>JAKPUV010000034.1 GCA_029554925.1 Candidatus Hydrogenedentota bacterium
GCCTCGTTGTGGGGCCACCAGAACTTCATGTCGTGCCAGTACTCCTGCACGGGAAGCCCCCTGACGTCCACGAAGTAGAGGATGCCGCCGAACTCGCGGTCCCAGCCGCGGTCCCACATCGCGTCGAGCATGCGGCAGCCGAGGGCCGTGAGGCCGGGGTCGCCGCCGCGGACGCGGGACTCGTGCAGGATGAACCACGCCGCCTCCATGGCGTGGCCCGGATTGAGCGTGCGGCCGTCGAAGTGGTCAATGAACTCGCCGTTGGGGCCGACGGTCTCCATGACGCAGCCGAACTCCTCGCTGAAAAAGTCGCCGCGGATCTCGTCAATGCAGCGGTCAATCTCGCCGGTGCAGAAGGCCGCCTCGCCGAGGGTGTCGCGGAGCACCTGCGCCACGCCAATGGTGATCATCGGGATGCCGATGGCCTTGGCGGGGCGGGTGCCGGGCACGCCCTTGGGCGGCAGCAGCCCCGGCGTGTTCGCGTGGCGCAGGAAGGACCGGAACAGGTCGAGGGCGCGCGCCGCGGCGCCGCCGTCGCCGGACGCCTTGGCGTAGGCCGCGTGGGCGATGGCGGCGAAGGCCTCGGAGTACACATAACGCCGCTTGCGCAGGGGGACGCCCTCGCGCGTCACCTGGAAGAACATGCGCCCGTCCTCGTCGAAGCCGTGGCGCTGGATGAACTCTATCCCCTGGCGGGCATACTCCAGCCACTCGGGCCGCCGCTCCACCGTGTTGTACAGCGTTGCCAGCATCCATGAGATGCGCCCCTGCTGCCACATCCCCTTGTCCGTGTCAATCACCGAGCCGTCCCGGTCCAGGGCGGTGAAAAACCCGCCATGCTCCCGGTCCACGCACCGGGGAATCCAGAACGGCACCGTGTCCCCCAGCAGCCCGTCCCGGTAGGTCGTGATCAGTTCCTCAGTTCTCGCCTTGTCCATGGGGTGGTTCCTTCAGCAGTATGTTGGGAATTATAACGATGGGCGGGAGGAAAAGTCTGTTCCAGATATGGCATTCTTATTGGTGCAACCAGTCCGGCCGCCGAAGGGCGGCCCACCACAAGGAGAACCCGCCATGCAGACCGCGCTCAGAAACGCCCCGTTGCTTGTTCTTCTCGCCGGAGGCTGCATGCTGCCCGCCTGCGCCGCGCCGCCGGAGGCGCGCATTGACGCCGCGAAGACCGGCGAGCCCGTGTCTCCGTATGTGTACGGCCAGTTCATCGAGCATCTGGGCCGGTGCATCTACGGCGGCATCTGGGCGGAGATGCTGGAGGACCGCAAGTTTTTCTTCCCCGTGGACGGCAAGGGGCCGGGCTGGGAGATGCACGAGGGGAAGAAGGTCTCATGGGAGGGCGACGGCGTTCCCTATGAAATCCTGAAGGCCTCGCCCTGGCAGATCATCGGCCCGCCGGAGGCGGTGTCCATGGCGACGGACAGCCCCTTTGTCGGGGAGCACGACCCGGTCATCACGCTGGACGGGTCGGCGGAGCCGCGCGGCATCTATCATCCCCGCCTCGGCATCCTGAAGGACAGGGGCTACGCAGGGTACATCATCCTGAAGGCCGCCCCCGGCGTCACGAAGGTCGAGATGGCCCTCCAGTGGGAGGGCGGCGAGGCCGTGGCCGTGGTGGAGAACCCGCCGGACGCCTTCACGAAGCATCCCTTCACCCTGACCGCCGGGGCGGACTGCGGCGACGCGCGTCTGGCCATCCGTTGCCACGGCACGGGCGCGGTGAGAATCGGCACGCTCTCCCTCATGCCGGCGGACAACGTGGACGGGTTCCGCGCGGACACGCTGGCCGCGCTTAACGAGCTCAACAGCCCGGTCTACCGGTGGCCGGGCGGGAACTTCGTCAGCGGCTACGACTGGCGCGACGGCATCGGCGACCGCGACAAGCGACCGCCCCGCAAGAACCCCGCGTGGACCGGCGTCGAGCACAACGACGTGGGCATCCACGAGTTCATGCGCCTGTGTGAGTTGATCAATACGGAGGCGTACATCGCCCTGAACACGGGCCTGGGCGACGCCGCCTCCGCGACGGCGGAGGTGCAGTACCTCACCGGGGCGGCGGACACGCCGGAGGGCGCGCGGCGCGCCGCCAACGGCCGCACCGACCCCTGGAAGGTTGCCTTCTGGGCCGTGGGCAACGAGATGTACGGCGACTGGCAGCTCGGCCACATGCCCCTGGAGGAGTACGTCAAGAAGCACAACACCTTCGTGGAGGCCATCCGCGCCGTGTCGCCGGAGGCCCAGTGCGTCGGCGTGGGCAGCGCGGGGAAATGGAGCGAGACCATGCTCACCCACAGCGCGGACCACATGGAACTCCTCAGCGAGCACCTGTACTGGCAGCGAAAGGACGATGTGACGGCGCATGTCAACGCCGCCGTGCGGCAGATAGAGGAGCTGGCGGGCAAGCACCGCGGATACCGGAAATCCATCGGCGCGCTGGAGGGGAAGGACATCCGGCTGGCCCTGGACGAGTGGAACTACTGGTACGGCCCCAACATCTACGGCGAGCTGGGCGTGCGCTACTTCATGCGCGACGCCCTCGGCTGCGCCGCCGCCCTCCATGCGATGTTCCGCAACAGCGACCTTTACTACATGGCCAACTACGCGCAGACGGTCAATGTGATTGGGGCGATCAAGACCACTCGCACGGGCGTCTTCTTCGAGAGTACCGGCCACGTCCTCGCGCTCTACCGGAAACATTTCGGCACTGTCCCCGTGGCGGTGGAGGAGAAGATGGACTATGCGGACGTCGCCGCCGCGTGG
>JAKPUV010000035.1 GCA_029554925.1 Candidatus Hydrogenedentota bacterium
TGGCGTAGCGCATGTGCACGGGGTCGGTCAGGCCCTTGCCGTCGGCCCAGACCTCGACGGGGCCGGAGGCGTCCATGCCGAGGGCCCACTGGATCTGGTCGAGGCCGTGGGCACCCCAGCCGGTCATCTCACCGCCGGAGAAGGGCTGGAAGGAAATCCAGCCGAGGGGCCGGCCCTGGGCGTCCTTGCGCCCGTTGGCGCGGGGCAGGAAGAGGTCCTCATGGTAGGGGAGCACGGGGGCCTGGCCGCTCCAGCGGTCCCAGTCGAGCCCCCCGGGCAGGGGCTGCTCCGGCAGGTCGCAGGCCCACGGGCTGGGGTAGTTGGCCGCGTGCACCTCGCGCACGGCGCCGAGCTTCCCCTCGCGGATGAGCGCGCAGGCGACCCGGTTGGGCTCCATGGAGCGCTGCTGGCTGCCCGTCATGACGATGCGCCTGTGCTCGCGGGCGGCGTCGGACATGAGCCGCCCCTCGCGGATGGTGAGGGTCATGGGCTTCTCGACATAGACATCCTTGCCCGCGCGGCAGGCGTCTATGGAGGGCTGGGCGTGCCAGTGGTCCGGCGTGGCCACGACCACGGCGTCAATGCCGGGGTCGGCCAGCAGCTCGTGGTAGTCCGTGAAGACCTTCCATCCCTTGCCGCGGAACTTGTCCAGCCGGGGCTGGAAGACATCCGCCGCGGCGACGCCCTCCATGCCCTTGGAGAGTTTCAGCAGGTCCTGGCAGCGGCGGCCCACGCCGATGAAGCCGACCTGGATGCGGTCGTTGGCGCCGAAAACGCGCCGGGGAAGAATGAGGGGGAACACGGAAGCGGCCAGCGCGCCGCGCAAAAACGCGCGGCGGCCCATGCGGCGGGGGTCAGACATGACATACCTCTCCTGGTGGCGTCCGGAAAGAAAAACACCCATCCCCGCCCCGCAGGAGCGGTGAGAAACCCTTGTCCGTGAAAAAAGCCATCCCTTACGCGGCGGCGCTCTTTCCCTTCAGGGAGACGATCTCGATGACGAAGCCGAAGACGCGGTCCAGAATGCCCATCACGGCCTCGTCGTCAACCGCCTTTACCACAGTGACCCGCCGAAGATGCTTCATGGTTCTTCTCCTGTCCGGCGGAAACGGCGTCCCGCCCGGAATGTCCCGTCTTTTCACTGTCCAGCCTAGCACAGCCGCCGGAAAAGGTCAAGCGCGGAAACAGGAAAAGCCCGCCGGGGCCGAAGCCCCGGCGGGCGTGAACCGCAAAGAAGGGCCGTTATTCCGGACGGCGTCCCAGAACGGCCAGCAGCGTGAGCGCCAGCGCCCCCAGGAAGAGGTCGCCCAGTTGCGATTTGAGGCCCTCCACCGTCATGTCGGCCTTGGAGCAGCTGCACCCGCAACCGCACCCCTTGACGCCCAGCTCCTCCTTGTCCAGCCGCCCGTCGCCGTTGAGGTCGAGGGCGTCGAATAGGGGCTGGGTGAGGGACGTGTAGACCCCGGCCGCCTCGTCGTACGAAAGCAGCCGGTCCCCGTCCGTGTCAGCGGACCGGAAGACTTCGGCCAGGGCGGCGCGGGCCGCCTCAACGGCGGCCGGATCCGGACCCGTGGAGACCACCAGCGAAACGGCGCTGCCGGGGGCGGCCTGCGCTCCCGCAGCCGGACTCTGGCTGATGACCAGGCCCCCCGCCACGGTGCTGCTGTACGCCCCGGCGACACCGCCCACCGTCAGTCCGGAGGAGGCGATGGCGGACCGGGCCTGCGCCTCGGGCAGGCCGGAGACATCCGGCACATTCACCGGCTGCGGCCCCTTGGAGACCACCAGCGACACCGCCGAACCGGCCGTAACACTTGCGCCCGCCGCCGGCGTCTGGCTGACCACCTGGCCCGCCGGAACCGCCGCGCTGAACGTCTCGGTCACGGAGCCAAGCGTCAACCCCGCCCCGCCAATCACGGCGCCAGCCGCGGCCTGGGTCAGGCCGACGACATTCGGCACGGTAACTGCGGGGGCCGGCCCCTTGGAGACCACAAGACTGACAGCCGACCCGGCCGCGACGCTCGCACCCGCCGCCGGGGTCTGGCTCATCACCTGACCCGCCGGCACCGTCGCGCTGTATTCCTCGATCACCGTGCCGACGGCCAGGCCAACGCCCGTGAGGGCCGTCCCGGCGGCCGCCTGCGTCATGCCGACCACGTTGGGAACGGTCACCGTCTCCGGCCCCTTCGAGACCACGATGTTCACCGGGGTGCCCGCCGCCAGCATGACACCTGCCGCCGGATTCTGGCTGATCACCTGGCCCGCCGGAACCGCAGCGCTGAAGGCCTCCGTCACCGCGCCCAGAGTCAGCTCGGCGGCCACGAGGGCCTCCCCGGCCTCCGCCTGGGTCATGCCGACCACGTTGGGAACCTCTTTGTCGCCCGCAGGGGCGGGCCCCTTGGAGACTTCAAGGTTCACAGCGGTTCCAGGGACCACCGACACGCCCGAGGCGGGCGACTGGCTCATCACCTGGCCCAGGGGCACCGTTTCGCTGAAGGACTCGGTGACCGTTCCGACGGCCAGGCCCGCGCCCGTGAGGGCGCTCTCCGCCGCGGCCTGGGTCAGGCCGACGACATTGGGCACCGTCACCGGCGCCGGACCCTTGGAGACCACGAGGTCCACGGAGGCACCGGGGGCGACCTCCACCCCGGCGGCGGGATTCTGGCTGATCACCTGGCCCGCCGGAACCGTGGCGCTGAGGTCCTCCGTCACCGCGCCAACCGCAAGGCCCACGCCCGTGAGCGCCGCCTCGGCGGCCGCCTGCGTCATGCCGACCACGTTCGGCACGGCCACCGGCGCCGGCCCCTTGGAGACGGTGAGGTTCACCGGGGTGTTCTCGGCGACCATGACCCCCGCGGCGGGGTTCTGGCTGATGACCTCGCCCGCGGGAACCGTGTCGCTGTACACCTCGGTCACCGTGCCCAGCGTGAGCTGCGCCGCAACCAGGGCCGCCCCGGCCTCCGCCTGGGTCATGCCGACCACGTTCGGCACCTCCTTGTCGCCGCCCGGCGCCGGACCCTTCGAAACTTCAAGGTCCACCGCCGTGCCGGGCACAACGGACGTGCCCGCCGCCGGGGTCTGGCTCATCACCTCGCCCACCGGCACCGTGTCGCTGAAGGACTCGGTCACCGTGCCGACCGCGAGGCCGGCGCCCGTGAGCGCCGTCGCCGCGGCCGCCTGCTGCAGGCCCACCACGTTGGGAACTGTCACCGGCTCGGGACCCTTCGAAACTTCAAGGTCCACCGCCGTCCCGGGAAGCACGGACGCGCCCGCCAGCGGGGTCTGGCTCATCACCTCGCCCACCGGCACCGTCGCGCTGAAGGACTCCGTCACCGTGCCGACGGCCAGGCCGGCGCCCGTGAGCGCCGTCTCGGCCGCCGCCTGCTGCAGGCCCACCACGTTCGGAACCGTCACCGGCTCAGGACCCTTGGACACTTCGATGTCCACCGCCGTCCCGGGAAGCACGGACGCGCCCGCCAGCGGGGTCTGGCTCATCACCTCGCCCACCGGCACCGTCGCGCTCCAGACTTCGGTCACCGTGCCGACGGTCAGGCCGGCGCCCGTGAGCGCCGTCGTCGCCGCCGCCTGTTGCAGGCCGACCACATCGGGCACGAGAACGGGCTCGGGGCCCTTCGACACCTCAATGTCCACCGGGGTACCCGGAAGCACCAGCGTGCCGGCCGCCGGGGCCTGGGTCATCACCTCGTCCACCGGCACCGTGGCGCTGTAGGTTTCCGTGACTGTGCCGACGTTGAGGCTCGCGCCCATGATCGCGGTCTCGGCGGCTGTCCGCTGGAGGCCGACCACATCGGGCACGGGAACAGGCTCCGGCCCCTTAGACACCTCGATGTCCACCGCCGTGCCCGGAAGCACCAGCGCGCCCGCGGCGGGATTCTGGCTCATCACCTCGCCCTCCGGCACCGTGGCGCTCCAGGACTCGGTCACCGTGCCCAGCGTCAGGCTGGCCGCCGCAAGGGCGGACGCCACATCGGCCTGCTGGAGGCCGACCACGTCGGGAACGAGAACGGGCTCGGGACCCTTCGACACTTCGAGATCCACCCCGGACCCGGCAGGCACCACCGTGCCCGGCGCCGGGGCCTGGCTCATCACCTCGCCCACCGGCACCGTGGCGCTGTAGGTCTCCGTGACCGTGCCCACGGCGAGGCTTGCGCCCGCAAGCACCGTTAAGGCGTCGGTCTGCTGGAGGCCAACCACGTCGGGCACCGTCACGGGGCATCCCGCGAAACCGGTAAGGTCGGTTTCCAGGTAGTCAGCGGGGACGCCCGCGCCCGCGGAAAGCCCCGCAAGCCCGCTCGCCGCGTCAATGCCGAGGTGGGTGAGGCCGATCCGTCCGTCAAAGTAGAACTCGATCTGGAAATTGTTGGAGTCGGTGGTGCCGAAGCTCTTGATATTTTCAAACGTCACCGCCACCCGGTCAGAAAGCTGCTTCCAGGAAACGGTGCCCTGGCCGGTCGGATTCAGGTCCCTGTAGAGGCCCGCCACACGGGGCAGGCTGAAGTGGTTCGCCAGAGAGCCGGAAAACGAACTGGACCCGGCGGTGAAGGTGACATATCCGTTGGACCCGACGTAGAAGGTGGAATACGCCGTGCCGTACAGGTAGACCTGGACGCCCGGAGGCAGGTCCACCTGCACAGAGCTGTCGTCCGTCAGCGTCAGGGGCGTGCCGCCCGCAGGATCCGTCGGGAAGGCCACCACCGGCGCGCTGCACACGCCGTAGTACAGGGGGGATCCGTTCGGGGTGAACAGCAGCGTCTGCTGCTGGATGTCCCAGTCGCTTGCGTCGAACAGCTCCGTGTAGTACTCGCGGCCGATCTCCAACACGACGTCCCGGGTGAAAAATGCGGCGTTCACATCGTTGACGAAGGTGGCGGTGGCCGAATAGGTGGCCGCCGGCAGCGCGGTGACCCCGATGCCTAAGGCAACGACCACCTCCACCGACGCGCCGGGATCCAGGGTGCCGGACATGGGCGCCGCGTCCAGCCACGTCTCGGAGAGGGCCAAGTGCCAGGGCACCGCCGTCGGGCCCGCGTTGGTGAGCGTGTAGGAGGTGCTGAGCGGGGAGAAGGGGCCGCCCGGCTCGCCCCGGGAGCGGAACACCGTGTCCGGGGTGACGCTGAGGGGCTCGAGCACCGCCAGGTCCAGGTCGCGGAGCGTCGTGTACCCTGTGTCGGTGTTCGAGAAGGTGAGAATCCCCGTGTACTCGGCGGGCGCGAGGCTCTGCGCCGCGGCGTTGAAGGACACCGTTACGTCCACCGTCGCGCCGGCGGCCAGCGTGCCCGACGCCGGGACGGCATCCACCCAGGGCACGTCGGCGGCGGCCTGCCAGGGCAGGTCCACCGTGCCCGCGTTGGTCAGGGTGTAAACCGCCTGCCCGGGGGTGAACGGCCCGCCGAAATACCCTTCGGCGTCCAGCCCCTCGGCAGGTCCCACACGCAGGTCGTCCACGCGCACTGTGAGCGTGCAGGGAACGGTCACCGGCGGGTTCATCGGGTCGTTATGCGCGATCACAAGGTCCGCCGTGTAGGTGCCCGGCTCGAGACCCGCGGCGTCAAAGGTGACCGTTTTGGCCTCGCAGGCGCCCCCGGCGACCGTGCCTGAACGTGTTCCCTGCACCTGCAACCAGCCCTGTCCGCTGATGGTCCAGGAGAGCGCGTTGGCCAGCATGCGGGCGCCATCCGTGGTGGTGTCCCACCGGTTGGAGCCCGTGTCGCTGGAGGGCGGGAAAAAGCACACGTCCGCGCGGTGGGCGCCGTTGACGTCGGCAACCGCCACGAGCGGGTGGCCGTCGGACCATTCGGCCACCAGAGTCGTCCCCGGATACACCGTGGTGGTTGTCGGCCGGTACGAGGCGCTCCCGCCGTTGAAGGATGTCACACCCGCCATGATCGGGTGCGCGGGATCGTGGACGGTGCCCAGCGTGGCGGGACCGTTGATGGTGGTCGGCCGGTCCATCAGCACGTAGCCGTCCGTGACCCACCGGCCCAGCATCATGCACCTGTTCGTGTTGTCACCGACCTCGAACACGCTGCACACCACGCCGCCGCCCGCGGCCGCGTAGTCCGCCATGGCGTCGCCGAGCGCGGCCGCGTTCTGATACGGAAAGTTCCCGTAGACCAGCACGGCGGCAAAGGCCTGCAATTCGGAGAGCGTCGGGGTGAGGGCGCCGAGGTCAAAGGTGGAGACGCTGTTGAACTGTCCGGTGGACAGCAGCTTGGCCTGAACGTCGGCCCTGCTGGCCGCGTCATCCGACGCGTACACGGCGACGTCAAGCAGTGACGCCGTGGTGATGCCCGCCTCGGCGGCCGTCATGACACTGGCGACCTGCGCGGGGTCGGACAGGGTGTCCGCCACCTTGGTCTCGGCGGCGGCATTGCCCGCGCCCTTTATTGACAGCGGCCCGTCGAGAATGCCGCTGCGCGCAATGGCCGCCTCCACGGCGGCATGCACGCCGTCAATGCCAGTCCGCTTGTCCAACACCGGGTCGTCGTACTGGATGCTGATGGTGTAGTCCAGGCCCGCCTCCCCGTCGTTGCAGAGGTTCAGCGCCGGGTCAAAGGTGAAGGAGACGCCCTGGGAGAGCGTCTTCTCCAGCGAGGCGGGGGCCTCTATCCGCGCGACGGGCGGATCGGGAAGCACGGTCAGCTCCACATCCCGGGTGATGGAAACGCTGGTGGCGGTGTTGGTGAAGGACACCACCGCCGTGTGCGTCCCGAAGGGCAGCGCGTTGGCATTGGTGTTGAGGGAGACCGTGACGGGGGCCGAGGCGCCGGACGCCAGGGTGCCGGACGGCACGGAGACATCCAGCCAGGCCTCGGAGAGGCCGACGGTCCAGTTCACATCGGCGCCGCCCGCGTTGTTGAGCACATACGCCTTGCCCACCGGATCAAACGGCCCGCCGGTAAAGCCGGAGGCGACAAACGCATCCATTGGGCTGACCCACAGGTCGTCCAGAATGCCGTTGCCGCTCAGCTGCACCGCCGTCACCGGCTCGTCAATGTCGTTGGTGGAGATTTGGACCGTGTCCGTCGCCGGCCCCTCGCCCGTCGGGGCAAAGACGACGTTGAAGGTGGTGAACCCGCCGGGATTCAGGGTCAGCGGGAAGGAGGGCAACCCGGAAAGCGAGAAACCCGTCCCCGTGCCGGTGGTCGTAATCCCGGTAAGGAGCAGGTCGTGGGTGGCGTCGGCGTTGTACACGGCGATCCCCCCCGGAGAGGAGGTGCTGACCCTCACGTTGCCGAACGGCATCTGGAGGTCGTCGGCCGGCGCAATGCTGTCCGTCACCGCGACCTCGCCGGGCCGCACCAGCACCTCCAAATCCACAGGCCGCGTGGTGGTGTACGCCGAGTTGGTGTTCGTGAAGGTCACCGTGTCGTTGTAGTTCCCCGGCGTCAGCGTGAAGGTGCCGGTGTTCAGATCCACCGACACTGGAACGGAAGCCCCGACCGCCAGCGTTCCGAAGGACGGTGTCACCGTCACCCAGGTCTGCGTCGGGACCGCCGTCCACGGGATGTCCGCCCCGCTGTGGTTTTCCAGCGTGTAGGTGAGACCGACAGGGGTGAACAGGCCGCCCTCGTAACCGGAGGAGTCAATGCCGTATTCCGGCGTCAGCGTGAGGTAGTCGTCCAATCCCGTTCCGGAAAGGTCAAC
>JAKPUV010000040.1 GCA_029554925.1 Candidatus Hydrogenedentota bacterium
AGCCGCAGGATCAGCCAGTAGGCCCCCCGGTCGCCCTGCTCGCGCGCCACATGCCCCCACGGCACGGGCAGTTCCCGGATGCGGGACGTGTCCAGTTCCATCCGCGCGTTCCACGACAGGGCCAGCGGAATTACCCGCACCTGCTCCCGCACCGCGCACAGGGTCTCGCTGAACGCGGGGTCCGTGTGGTAGTCCGGGCTGAACCACGCGACCTCTGCGTCGTGCACGAGGAACAGGACCGCGCAGCGGCACCCGGCCCGCGCAAGCTCGGCCAGCTCCTCGAGGTGGCGGCGGCCGCGGTCGGTCACGGCGTCGGGGAACATGGCGCAGTTGCCGCCGAACAGGGTGCAGGACTTCACCTCCACCAGCATCTCCCCCGCCGGGCCGCGCAGCAGGAAGTCAAAACGGCTCCCACCCACGGGCACCTCCGCGCGGACCACCTCCTGGTCCCCCCAGTCGGGCACGAGGCGGCGGTCGAGAAGCCACCGCGCCACGCGGTTGTTCCACTGCGTGTGCAGCAGCACGGGGCGTTTCCCGCGCATCACGGCGACCACCGCGGGCCGCCGCCCGGGCGTTTCCGCCGGCGGCGGCGCCAGCAGCAGCCGCGCCCCCGGCAGCAGCAACTCGCGCAGGCGGCCCGGGTTGGGCATGTGCGCCTCCACCACCGCGCCGTCCGGCCCCCGCGCCGCCACGATGAAGCGGTTGGGCCGCGACACGAAGACCGCCCGCACGAGCCGGGCGGGGTTCACGGGCAGTGGGGATGCCTGCGGGGGGGACATGCGCGGGGCGCTCCTTCTGGGGTACACTCTCCCGCCGGGAGAGACGGTTTGCATGTCGGAACTTGAACCCTATTATGCCGGATTGGACCCCTGCGAGCGCCCCGAAGTGGCGCGCGTGCCGCTGCATGTGGTGCTGGACAACCTGCGCAGCGCGTTCAATGTCGGCTCCATCTTCCGCACCGCCGACGCCTGCGGCGCGGCGCATGTCCACCTCTGCGGCATGACCGCGCACCCGCCCCACCCCAAACTCGAGAAGACCGCCCTCGGCGCGTTTGACTATGTTCCCTGGACCTATTACGAGCGCAACCGCGACTGCATGGACGCGCTGAAGGAGATGGGGCTGCCCGTCATCGCCGTGGAGACCGTCGAGGGCGCCGTGGCGCACACCCGCTTTGACTGGCCCCAGCCCGTGGCCGTCGTCTTCGGCAACGAGGAGAACGGCGTGAACGAGCGCGTCCTCCGCCGCTGCGACGCCGTGG
>JAKPUV010000041.1 GCA_029554925.1 Candidatus Hydrogenedentota bacterium
CCCCTTCAGGTCGTCCAGATGTTCGTAGAGCCCCTCCAGGGAGCCGTACTGCGCCATGAGCTTCTGCGCCGTCTTGTCGCCGATCCCGCGCACGCCCGGCACGTTGTCCGCCGTGTCGCCGATGAGCGCGAGCGCGTCCACTACGTGCGCCGGGTCCGTGCCGAAGCGCTCCCGCACCTCGCCCGCGCCGTACCAGACGCCGCTCTCGCCCTTGCCGGGGTCAAACATGCGGACCCGGTCCGACAGGAGCTGGAGCAGGTCCTTGTCGCCGCTGACCAGCACGGCCTCCATGCCTGCGGCCTCGGCGCGCCGCGCGAGGGTGCCGATGACGTCGTCGGCCTCCACGCCGGGCACGCAGAGCAGGGGGAGACTCATGTCGCGGACCACGTCGTGCATCCGGGGAAACTGCTCCTTCAGCTCGGGGGGCGTCTCGCGGCGGGTGGCCTTGTACTCCGGGAACAGCTCGTCGCGGAAGGTGGGGCCGGGGGCGTCGAAAACCACGGCGATATGGGACGGGTTGTGCTCCCGCAGCAGCTTCATCAGGATGCGCGTGAAGCCGTACACCGCGTTGGTGGGCCGCCCCCCGCGGTCCGTGAGCGTCGCCTTGATGGCGTGGAAGGACCGGAAGGCGAAGGCCATGGCGTCCACGAGGAAGATGCGCTCACCCATGTTTCCGTTCCTCCACCAGTTGCACGATTTCCGCGGCCGCGCGGGCCGACGCGCCCGGCCCGCCGAGCAGCCCCCGCACCTCCCGGAAGCCGTCGAGCATGGCCCGCCGCGCGGGGGAGTCCGCCAGCAGCTCTTTCATTGCGGGCAGCAGGCGCTCCGGGGAGGCCTCCTGCTGCACGAACTCCGGCGCGACGCGCCGTCCCGCGAGCAGGTTGACGATGCCGATGTGCTCCACCTTCACCAGCCGCCGGGCGAGCTGGTAGGTGAGGGGGTTCATGCGGTAGACGATCACCAGGGGCACGCCGAAGAGGGCGGTCTCCAGGGTGGCGGTGCCCGAGGCCACCATGCAGCAGCGGGCCCGGGACAGCACCTCCGCCATGCCGCCGACGCGCACCGTCAGCGGAAGGTCCCCGGCCAGGGCGCGGAGCTGGGCGGCGCGCTCGTCGTTCACGCAGGGAGCCTCGAAGACC
>JAKPUV010000050.1 GCA_029554925.1 Candidatus Hydrogenedentota bacterium
GCCGCGCCGGCCCAGAGCGCGGACCGGGGCGTTGGCGGGAACAAGATGGCGTCACTTCGTTCGCCATGACGGTTGTTTTGGCGTCATTGCGAGCCCCTGACCGCCGCAGGCGGGGATTCTACCCATGAAGTTATGTATACGAGAGTTCTTTCCTCTTCACCCCGGAGGGGTGAGGGAGATTAGCCGGTGGTTGAGCGCAGCGACACCACCGGGAACGGGTGTCGCCTCTCCCCTCTGATGCACCCCGGCAGGGGTGCGGGACTCCGGGGCCAACGAGAGCCGACGCGTCCTGAACCCCTGCCGGGGTTCTTCAAAAGGGGAAGAGGGCCTGCTGTCCGGTGGTATCGCTGCGCTCAACCACCGGCTAATGTCTTGCATCCCTCCGGGATGCCCAAGGCGCTCGTTTCCGGCCATTTCCGCGTTTGGGATTCGGGATCGGGCGGCAATCGGCAGCCTGTGTTGCGGAAGACGACGTCTACTTCATTAGCAGCGAAGCGCGGCAATCTCGTGCCCGCCGCAGCCCCGTTTCATCCCGTCACGGCGAGCGAAGCGAAGCCGTCTCTTGCCCGCCGCGGCTCCACCTCGCGCGGCCCGGCGCCCGGCGCCCCCGGTAACCGGGGTCTTTTTCGATTTTCTCCCCCGAAATGGGGTATACTCCGCCTATTGAAGTGCATTCCGTCGCGCGCGGCGCCGCACCGGCCGCGCACGGACGGAATGTTTGTGTATCTGGGCGTCTTTAACTTCCCCTGAGAACCAACGAAGGAGCACCACACCATGAGCGGCAAGGTTGTTGCAGTGGCCGGCGCCACGGGCGTCGTCGGACGGGAAATGCTGCGGGTCCTCGAGGACCGGAACTTCCCCGTGAAGTCCATCAAACTTCTGGCGTCCGAGCGCTCCCTCGGCAAGACCCTGAAATACAAGGGCGAGGACATCCCCGTCGAGGTGCTGTCCGACGACTCGTTCAACGGCGTGGAGATCGCCCTGTTCAGCGCGGGCGGCGGCACGAGCAAGCGCTTCGCCCCGTCGGCCGCCAAGGCCGGGTGCGTCGTCGTGGACAACTCCAGCGCCTGGCGCATGGACCCCGAAGTGCCGCTGGTGGTGCCCGAGGTGAACCCCGGCGACATCCAGAAGCACAAGGGCATCATCGCCAACCCCAACTGCTCGACCATCCAGATGGTCGTGGTCCTGAAGCCCCTGCACGACGCCGCCCGCATCCGCCGCGTCGTCGTGGCCACCTACCAGGCCGTCTCTGGCGCGGGCAGCGCCGCCCTCGGCGAGCTCGCCGAGCAGACGAAGGCCCTGGTCGAGGGGCGCCCGTACCCCCCGAAGATTTTCCCGCACCAGATCGCCTTCAACGTGATCCCCCAGATCCCGCAGTCGGACGCCTTCACCGCGAACGGCTACACCAGCGAAGAGATGAAGATGGTCAACGAGACCAAGAAGATCATGGGCGACGACTCCATCATGGTCACCGCCACCACGGTCCGCGTCCCCGTGCACACCGGCCACAGCGAGTCGGTGAACGTCGAGACCGAGAAGAAGCTGACCGCCGACCAGGCCCGGGAACTCCTCCGCAACGCCCCCGGGGTCATCGTGCAGGACGACCCGGCCGCCCAGCTCTACCCGCTGGCCGTCAACGCCGCCGGCAAGTACGACACCTTCGTCGGCCGCATCCGCGAGGACGTGTCGCACCCCAGCGCGCTGGAGATGTGGGTGGTCGCCGACAACCTGCTCAAGGGCGCGGCGTCCAACGCGGTCCAGATCGCGGAACTGCTGTAATTTCCCGCTGTTTTCCCTCCGGGCGCGCGGTTCCGGCCGCGCGCCCGTCATTTTTCCTCCCCTGACCGCTTGACTTCTAACAATAGTCGCGCTTACAATGTCGGTAGAAGGCCCGGAACAGACCGGCAACCCGGAGGATTCGCCATGTCGCTCAATCAGGAACTCCAGCTGGAACGGCCCATGGACGATGTCCGGCACGAGCTCATTCTGAACGTCGTGCGGACCGCAACCCTCATGTCCCTGCAGGGAAACACGCTTTTCCGCCGCTACGGGCTCACGGAGGCGCAGTTCAACGTCCTCTTCGCCCTCAAGTACAAGATGCGGGACTGGACCCAGTCCGACCTCAGCAAGCGCCTCGTGGTCACGCGGGCCAGCATCACCTCCGTGCTCGACAAGCTCGAGGCCAAGGCGCTGGTGCGCCGGGTGGCCGTGGCGGGCAACCGCCGCATCTACCATGTGGAGCTCACGGAGCGCGGCGCGACCATGGTGGACGCCGTCGAGCCCGTGTACCGGGCGGCGGTGCATGACGCGTGCCGGCCCTTCACCGACGCCCAGTGCCGGACGCTGATCCGGCAGCTTGAGGAACTGCGCAGGGGGGTCACCGGGGTTAACGAGGGCTGACGCACTGAAAACGCCTATCCCCGCCGGGCTCGCCCGGCGGCCAGGGAGAACCGCCCCATGCCAGGAAAATCCGGCCGGACCGCCGTCATGGACGCCTACCCCCGCAGGGGGTTCTGGGGGCTCTTCGCCACCCAGTTCCAGGGCGCGTTCAACGACAACCTGTTCAAGTACGTCATCATCTACTTCCTGCTGGAGGCCCACTACGCCGTGGACGGCGTGGCGGGCGCGGCGCAGATATCCCTGTTCGGCCTGACGTTCAAGTCGGGGGATTTTGTCCCCTCCGCGGCCACCGTCCTGTTCTCCCTGCCCTTCATCCTGTTTCCCTCGTTCTTCGGGGCGCTGGCCGACCGGCTGAGCAAGGGCACGGTGGCCCAGTACACCAAGTACCTCGAAATTGTCATCATGATCCTGGGCGGGGTGGCGTTCTATGTCGGGAGCGTGCCCGCGCTCTGGGCGGTCCTCTTCCTCATGGCCACGCAGAGCACCATGTTCAGCCCCGCCAAGTACGGGCTGCTGCCGGAAATGCTCCCCGAGTCCCGCCTGTCCTGGGGCAACGGCATCCTCCAGATGGGCACCGTGGTCTCCATCATCATCGGGGTGGGCATCGCGGGACCGGTCTTTGAATGGTGCCGCGAGGCCCCCTACAAGGCCTCGGTGATTCTGACGGCGCTCTCCGTGCTCGGCACCCTGACGGCCCTGCTGATCACGCGGCCCCCGGCGGCCAACCCCCGGCAGCGCATCCCCCTGACGCCCTGGTCGGGCATGGGGCGCTATCTGCGCGTGATCTGGTCGGACTCCGTGCTGCTCAACGTCACCATCGGCTACACCTACTTCTGGTTTGCCGGCACCCTCTCCCAGACGGCCATCACCGCCTATTCCCTCACGGTGCTGCACTACAGCGCGACGCGCAACTCCGTCCTGCTGGCCGCGGTGGCGCTGGGCATCGGCGCCGGCGCCCTCGTGGCGGGCTACCTGTCGCGCGGCAAGATCGAGCAGGGCTTCATCCTCATCGGCGCGGTCGGCATGGCCGTCACCGGCATACTGGTCTCGATTCCCAAGGCCATTGTCGAGTCCACGCTGGTGCCCGTTGTGGCGGCGGTGGTCTTCCCCCTGGTCGGCGGCGCGGACGGCGCGGTCGGCGGGGTGCTGGCGCAGGCAGGGGGCTATTTCCTCTTCCTGACGGCGGCGGCGGCGGCGCTGGGCGCCTTTGCGGGCGTCTTTGACGTGCCCCTCGCGGCCACCCTCCAGCAGCGCGCGCCGCGCGAGATGAAGGGCGGCATCATCGCCGCGACCAACATGCTGACCTTTGTGGGCATGGCCGTGGCGGGCGGCCTCTTCATGGGGCTCAGCCTCATCGGCCTCACCCCCCTCCATGTCTTCTTCATCCTCGGCGTCGTCTCCCTCGGCATGGGCCTCTACATTGCCCGGAAGCTCCCCCTGCTCGTGCTGCGCGCCCTGCTCTGGCCGCTCGACGGCACCCTGTTCCGCCTCATGGCGACCGGACGAAACCATCTCCCCGAGGCCGGGCCCGCCCTGCTTGTGGCGGACCACGACTCCCTGATTGACACCCTGCCGCTCCAGATGGCCACGGAGCGGGAGATTGTCGTGGTGCTGGAGCGGCGCGGCCTGGAGCATGCCTGGGTGCGCCGCCTCGGCAAGTACCTGCACCTGCTGCCCGTGGACACCGCCACCGAGGAGGGCCTGCGCGGGGCCGAGGCCGCCGTCCGGCGGATGCTGGCGCAGGGATGGGTCGTGTGCGTGAGCCGCGAGCGCCAGCTCCACCCCGACGGGCTGGAGGTGCCCTGGTTCCGCGACTACCATGCCCTGGCGGCGGAGGCGGGCGCGCCCGTGATCCCCGTCTCCATCACCCGCCTGTGGGAGCGCGTGTACGTCTTCCGCGACAGCAAGATCCAGTGGCGCTGGTGGGGACGCCTGCGCTACCCGGTGCAGGTGGCCTTCGGCGCGCCGCTCCCGGCGGGCACCCCGGCGGTGGCTGTCCGCCAGGCCGTCGGCGTGGAGGGCATGGAGGCCTATTTCCACCGGCC
>JAKPUV010000059.1 GCA_029554925.1 Candidatus Hydrogenedentota bacterium
TCCATGGGGCTGTCCGCCGCCGCCCCCCCGCACACCCTCCGCTGCGAATACCGGACCAACCCGCAGGGGATTGACGCCCTCCAGCCGCGCCTGTCGTGGAACATGGCGGCGGACGGGCGCGGGCAGGCGCAGACAGCCTACCAGGTGCTCGTGGCCTCCTCCGCCGCGCTGCTGGCGGAAGACAAGGGCGACCTGTGGGATTCCGGAAAGGTGGCCTCGGACGCCTCCATCCAGATCGAATACGCGGGCACAGCCCCGGCGTCCTTCCAGGACTGCTTCTGGAAGGTGCGTGTGTGGGACCAGGGCGGCGAAGCCTCTCCGTGGAGCGAACCCGCCCGCTGGAGCATGGGCGCGCTGCAGCCGAAGGACTGGGCCGGGGCTAAGTGGATCGGCCTGCCGGGCGGGGAGCAGCTGTCCGCCGAGGAGGAGGAGTTCCTGAAAGCCTCGTGGATCTGGGGACAGGAGGCGTCCCCCGAGACCGCCGCCGCCGTGGGCACCCGGTACTTCCGGATGTCCCTCGCCGTGCCGGAGGACCTTCTCAGCGCGGTCTGCGTGTTCTCCGCCGACAACTCCGGAACCCTCTTCGTGAACGGCGAGAAGATGGGGCAGTGCTCCGACTTCCGCGGCGCGGTGGTGGCGGACATCGCGAAGCGCCTCCAACCGGGCGCCAACACCCTCGCCGTGTCCGTGTCCAACGCGGGCGAGGGCCCGAACCCCGCGGGCCTGCTTCTCTCGCTGCGCATGGAGACGGCCGCCGGGGAGAAGACCGTGCTGTCCGGCGCGGAGGGATGGAAGACCGCGACGCAGGGCGGCAAGGACTGGGAGAAGCCCGGTTTTGACGACAAGGCGTGGGAGGCGGCGAAGGTCATGGGCAAGAACGGCATGGGGCCGTGGAACGAGATCAAGCCGTCGGCCTCCCGCGTGCTGCCCGCGCGCATGCTGCGCCGCGAGTTTGAGGCGAAGCCGGCCCTGCGCCGCGCCGTGGTGGCCTATTCCGGCCTCGGCCTGTCGGAGCTGTACCTCAACGGCGAGAAGGTCGGCGACGAGGTGCTGTCCCCCGGCTGCACGCAGTACAACAAGCGGGTCTTCTACCTGGTCCACGACGTGACGGACCGCATCGCCGCCGGGAAAAACGCCCTCGGCGCGTGGCTGGGCAACGGCCGCTACTATGCCCCCCGGCTTTCGGAGCCCACGAAGACCGACACCTACGGGTTCCCCAAGCTTCTCCTCGTCCTGCGCCTGGAGTACGCCGACGGCTCCGTGGAGAACGTGTGGTCCGACGCATCCTGGAAGCTGACCGACCAGGGGCCGATCCGCGCGAACAACGAGTACGACGGCGAGGTCTACGATGCGCGGATGGAGATGCCCGGCTGGAACGCCCCGGGCTTCGACG
>JAKPUV010000086.1 GCA_029554925.1 Candidatus Hydrogenedentota bacterium
CGGCCAAGGGGGATGCCGCCCGCGTGCTGCGCGGCGCGGGGGTGACCGAGGACGCGGTGCTGCGCGCCCTGAAGGAGGTGCGGGGCACCCAGCGCGTGACGGACCCCAACGCCGAGTCCACCTATGAGGCCCTGGAAAAATTCAGTCGCGACCTGACCCAGCTCGCGCGCGCGGGCAAACTGGACCCCGTGATCGGCCGCGACGAGGAAATCCGGCGTGTGGTCCAGGTGCTGTCCCGCCGCACCAAAAACAACCCCGTGCTCATCGGCGAGCCGGGCACGGGCAAGACGGCCATTGTGGAGGGGCTCGCCCAGCGCATCGTGGCGGGGGACGTCCCCGAGGGTCTGAAAAACAAGCGCGTGGCGGCGCTGGACCTGTCGGCGCTGGTCGCCGGGGCCAAGTTCCGGGGCGAGTTTGAGGAGCGCCTCAAGGCGGTGCTGAAGGCGGTCCAAGAAGCGGACGGGCAGGTGGTCCTCTTCATTGACGAGATGCACACCCTCGTGGGCGCGGGCGCCGCCGAGGGGTCCATGGACGCTTCAAACATGCTCAAGCCCGCCCTTGCGCGCGGCGAGCTGCACTGCATCGGCGCGACCACGCTGGACGAGTACCGCAAGCATGTGGAGAAGGACGCCGCGCTGGAGCGGCGTTTCCAGCCCGTGTTCGTGTCCGAACCGACGGTGGAGAGCACCATTGCCATCCTGCGCGGGCTGAAGGAGCGCTACGAGGTGCACCACGGCGTGCGCATCCAGGACAGCGCGCTCGTGGCCGCCGCGACCCTGAGCCATCGGTATATCGCCGACCGCTTCCTCCCCGACAAGGCGATTGACCTGGTGGACGAGGCGGGGTCGCGCCTGCGCATCGAGATTGACAGCATGCCCTACGAGATAGACATGGTCGAGCGCCGCCTGCGGCAGATGGAGATCGAGCGTCTGGCCCTCCAGAAGGAGAAGGACCGGGCGGGTTTGGAGCGCCTGCGCGCCCTGGAGGAGGACATGGCCAACCTCCGCGAGGAGCTGAACGCGAAAAAGGCGGGCTGGCAGCGCGAGAAGGCCGCCATCGAGGATATCCGCGGACTCCAGGCGCGCATGGACGAGGCCCGCCGCGAGGAGGAGATTGCCGAGCGCCAGGGGAACCTCGGGCGGGTCGCGGAGCTGCGCTACGGCGTGCTCAACGACCTGCAGCGCCAGGTGGAGGCCGCGCAGGCGCGGCTGGCGGAGATCCAGCGCGGCGGCAGCTTCCTCAGCGAGGAGGTGACGGCGGAGCACATCTCCAAGGTCGTGTCGAACTGGACCGGCATCCCCGTGGACCGCCTGCTCGAGGGGGAAATGCAGAAGCTCATGCGCCTGGAAGAGGTCATAGGACGACGCGTCATCGGACAGGAGGACGGCGTCCGCGCCGTCTGCGACGCGGTGCGCCGCGCCCGCGCCGGACTCAAGGAGCCGGAGCGCCCCATCGGGTCCTTCATCTTTCTCGGCCCCACCGGCGTCGGCAAAACCGAACTGGCCCGCGCGCTGGCCGAGGCCCTCTTCGACGACGAGAACGCGATGGTCCGCGTGGACATGTCGGAGTACATGGAAAAGCACTCCGTGTCCCGGCTCATCGGCGCGCCCCCCGGCTATGTTGGGTACGACGAGGGCGGCCAGCTCACCGAGGCGGTGCGCCGCCGCCCCTACAGCGTGCTCCTTCTCGATGAGATCGAAAAGGCCCACCCGGACGTCTTCAATGTCCTCCTGCAGCTGCTGGACGACGGCCGCCTCACGGACAACCAGGGCCGGACCGTGGACTTCCGGAACACTGTGGTCATCATGACCTCAAACCTCGGCAGCGAGGCGTTCGGGGAGGGCGGCGGCGACATGGCCGCCGCCGAAGACATCGTCCGCGCCGTGCTCCGCCACCACTTCCGGCCCGAATTTCTCAACCGGATCGACGACATCGTCGTGTTCCACCCGCTGGACAGGGCGCACATCCGCCGGATTGTGGATGTTCAGATGGGGCGCGTCGCGCGGCGGCTTGCCGACCGCGAACTGGCGCTTGAACTGTCGCCGGAGGCCGGCGACCTCCTTGCCGAGCAGGGCTACGACCCCGTCTACGGCGCGCGCCCCCTCAAGCGCGCGATCCAACGGCTGCTGCTCGACCCCCTGGCCCGTGAAATCCTCACAGGAGG
>JAKPUV010000126.1 GCA_029554925.1 Candidatus Hydrogenedentota bacterium
CGACGAGTTCTCGGAGTCCTACGACACGGACCGCGACGGCGCGCTCAGCCCGCTGGAGTTCCTGCCCCGGGGACGCAAGCTGCCCACGAACACCTGGGAGTTCGACGCCGGACTGCCGCGCTACATGGGGGTGAACGACCCGGTGATGTCCGCGGAGATCCAGCGCCAGATGGACGCCGAGACGCGCCCCTTCGTGTACATTCCCGTGAACCGGGCGCAGTTCTCGCGGGCGCAGAAGTACTGGCTGAACCACGGGGCCTTCCTCGCGGACCGGTGGGACCCCTCGGACGCGGACTTCCCGAACATCACCTTCCCGCCGCCCAAGTACGACGCCTTCGTGCTCATCGGCATGGGCCCCGGCGGCAACTCCTTCGGCCTGCTGCCGCAGCCGCTGGGCGTGGCCGCGGAGACGGCGAACAACGGCCGCGACCTGTACCACCTGCTAGCGCTGCGGGCCTATTTCCTGGCGACGCGCGACATCAACGCCAACGGGCTGCTCGACTTCGACTACACCGCCCGCACGCAGTCGGGCGAGGGCGAGCTGCAGTACGACTACAAGGGCGCCCCGGTCAACAACGACCTGCCCTGCGCCACGCCGCGCAGCTACGGCCCGTGGATCTACGTGAGCAAGTGACGGGCGCATGAACTCCCTCACGCGGCTCGCGCTGACCCTCTGGCACCGGCGCAAGTTTGCGGCCCTGGGCCCCCACTGCGCCTTTCCCGCGCCCGACCTGCACGTGTCGGGCCATGTCGAGGTGGGCGCCCGCTGCCGTTTCCGCAACAACGTCACCCTGCGCGCCCACCCCGGCGCGAAGATCATCCTCGGCAACCGCTGCGGGTGCAGCTGGGGCTGCTTCGTGGAGGCGCGCGAACTGGTGCGCTTCGGCAACTACTGCGCCCCGGCGGAGCACTGCATCATCACCGACAGCCTGCTGACCCTCATGGGGAACGCCACCCCCTGGCGCGACATCGTGCCGGAGCCCCGGCCCGTCTTCATCGGCGACAACTGCTTCATCGGAAGCGGCTGCTTCATCGGCCCGGGCGTCACCGTCGGTGAGGGCGCCGTCGTCGCCCACCACAGCGTGGTCCTGCGCGACGTCGGCCCCTACGAAATCTGGGGCGGCGTGCCCGCCCGGAAGATCGGCCACCGCACCAAGGGCGTGCCCGAGGCCAAGCTCCGCGAGCTCCGCGAGCTCATCGCGCGGCAGGGCCTCGGCCGCGACCGCTACGTGGACGACTGAGATGCGCGCCGTCACCTTCGACTTCTGGGGAACCCTCTTCCGCGACCGCGACGGCGACCTGCGCCACGACATCCGGACGGCGGCGCTGGCGGAGGCCGCCGGGGCCGCCCCGGAGGACGCCTCCCGCGCCCTGCGCGAGGTCATGGCGGAGTTCTTCCGCCGCCACCTCGCCGACGCCCGCACCCTCACCCCCCGCGACGCCGTCACCATGGCCGGGGAACTCCTCGGGAGGGAGGTGCCGGAGGACCGCGTCCCCGCGCTGGCCGAATGCTTCGCCACCGTCATCCTGCGGCATCCGCCCGTGCCCGTCGAGGGCGCCCTCGACGCCGTGCGCGCGGCGGCGGCGCGGTATCCCGTCGGCGTGATCTCCGACACGGGCATCAGCCCGGGCAGCAGCCTGCGCGTGCTCCTGGAGCGGGAGGGGTTCACCCCCCACCTGCGCCGCCTCACCTTCTCCGACGAGATGGGCGTGGCCAAGCCCCACGCCGACATGTTCACCCGCACCGCCGAGGCCCTCGGGGTGGACCCGTCGGACATCCTGCACCTGGGGGACCTGGAGCCGACGGACATTGCGGGGATCCACGGCGTGGGCGGAAAAGGGGGGCTCTTCACCGGCGTCAACGACGCCTACGCGGGCCGGACCAGCGCGGAGCACGAGTTCGCGGGCTGGGCCGGGTTCACCGCCTGGCTCGGGTGAGCCGGCCGCCTCAGCGGATCCGGACGACGGGGATTCCGTTCGGCGCGTAGAGCTTGTCGCCCGAAATGGTCAGGTCCGAGGCGTAGTTTTTCCCCTTGAAGACCGTGCTCACGTTGAGCTTCGCCCCGCTCACCGACCACGACCCCGGCAGGGTGTCGGTTCCCGCGAACTGGCGCACCAGCGGGTTCGTGGCGACGGCCACCGCCGTGCCCCCGGCATTCAGCGTCACCACCACCTTGATGCCCTTCTGGGGCTCCACCTCCCACACCGTGCCCGGCAGGTTGTCCGCGTTGAGCAGCGGCGGGTCCAGCACCTTGGGCATCTCCACCTTGGGCGTCGGCCCGGCCATCCGCCCCGCCTGAAGCCCGATGGGAAGCCCCAGAAACACCACCAGCGCAACCGCCGCGCCGATCCATACTTTCTTGTTTCCGTCCACAGGTGGGACTCCCGGCCCCCCCTTGCGTTTCCCGCGGACGGG
>JAKPUV010000128.1 GCA_029554925.1 Candidatus Hydrogenedentota bacterium
ATGGTCTTCGCCGCGGGCGCGGTCCTGTTCTTCGCGTCGGAGTCTTTCCAGCTGGGGATTCCGGTCAACCCCCTGCTCGAACTGCGCAACGTCGCCCGGCACATCGGCGACCAGGGGCAGTACCAGGATCCCGGCATGTACGAGATGCCGGACGAGACGATGCCCTGGGAGCGGCGGATAGTCTGGCGCGAGACGGGCTCCACCTGGCTGGACAGGCGGGCGGGCCCCGTCGCGTTTGTGGTCGTGCCGGAGGGCGACGTGCCCGAGGTCAAGTTTCAGATCTACGACGACTCGGGGGTGCGCGTGTTTGACTATGTGAAGGAGCGCCCGTACACGCGGTTTTTCGAGGTCGAGTCCGGGAAGGAGTACCGTGTCGTTGTGGAGGGGCCCGCGGGCCGGCCCGCCCGGGTGATCGTGCAGAGCCTGCTCATTCCCGAATTCCTATGAGCCCCCCGCCTCCCGGGCCCGCCGCCGCGCCTCCCAGCGCTCCCATTCATCCGGCCCGCCCGTGATCCGCAGGATTTCCCAGACGCGGGCGTTGCCCGGCCAGCGGAACAGGCATTCCACCGCCGCGTCCCGCGCCTCTGTCCGCCGCCCGAGGGCGTGCAGGGCCTCCGCCCGCAGCAGGTGCATCCGCCCCGTGTCCGTGTCGCGCCGGCCCGCCGCCAGCCGTCCCAGGGCTTCGGAATGCCGCCCCTCCGCCACCAGCAGGATCGCGTGGTCCTCCCACGCCTGCGGCGGCGGGTACCCGCCGGAAAAGACCCGGAGGTAGGCCGCGCCGGCGCCGGGATCCCCCGCCAGGTGCAGGTCCTCCGCCCGCCGCAGCAGGTGGCTCGGCCATATGACGCCCCAGAGGCATGCCGCCGCCACAGCGCACACAAGACCGGCCACGGCCCACCGAAGGGCGGCCCCGCCGTTTTCCCCGGCGCGCGGCGCCTCCGTCTTCCCGCCGCAGAGCAGCAGCAGGCCCGCCCAGGCGTGGGGAACGCTCTTGAGCCCCGCGTTCATGCAGCAGAACACGGCGAGCGCGGCCAGCGCGCCGAGCGTCCCGGCGGAGGGGCGCCGCAGCCGGCCCCGGCGCAGGTTCCACAGCCAGAACACCGCGAGCGCGGCCAGTGCCGCCGCGCCCGCGAGGCCGTTTTCCGCCAGAAACTGGAGCGGTTCGCCGTGGGCGTTGTCCGCGTGCAGCTC
>JAKPUV010000374.1 GCA_029554925.1 Candidatus Hydrogenedentota bacterium
ACGAGTTCCTTGTGACCTTCGGCCTCCGAAGCCTCAAGGAGCTCCCCTCTTTGGACGAGCTGCGCGTGCGTGACTGAGAACGCCGTCAGACTCCAGAAATTCCTCGCCGAGTGCGGCGTCGCCTCGCGGCGCGCCTCCGAGGAGTTCATTGCGGGCGGGCGCGTCGCCGTGAACGGCGTGACGGCGCGGATCGGCCAGACGGTGACCCCCGGCGTGGACCGCGTGACACTGGACGGCCGCGCCGTCGGGGAGACGGAGGAGAAGGTCTACCTGCTGCTGAACAAGCCCCGCAACTGCGTGACGACCGCGCGGGACACGCACGGCCGCAGGACGGTGCTGGAGTGCGTGCGCGGCCTGAACTCCCGGGTGTTCCCCGTGGGGCGGCTTGACTTCGACGTGGAGGGCGCGCTGCTGCTGACCAACGACGGCGAGCTGGCCTTCCGCCTGATGCACCCCCGCTTCGAGGTGGAAAAGGTCTACCTGGCCTGGGTCGTGGGCGCCGTGACGCCGGAGGCGGTCCGCCGTCTGGAAAGCGGCGTGCGGCTGGAGGACGGCATGACCTCCCCCGCGAAGGCGGCGGTGCTGAACGGCGGCCCGAAGACCTCGCTCATCCGGCTGACGATCCACGAGGGGCGCAAGCACGAGGTGAAGCGCATGTGCGCCGCCGTGGGCCATCCGGTCCACGCGTTGCGGCGCGTGGAGTTCGCCGGACTGCCCGTGGAGGGGCTGCGCCCCGGCGAATGGCGCTGCCTGACGGAGGCAGAGATTGAACACCTCCGCGCGCTCACGGCGGAGAAGGCGTAGGCCGCGCCCTACTCCCTCAGCAGCCCCGCGCGGCGCTTGCGCCAGGTGTCGTAGAAGACCAGCGTCACCAGCAGCGCCCCCACCAGCACCTGCTGCCAGTCCACCGAGATGTCCCTCAGGTTGCAGAAGTTGTAGAGGACGCTCATGATGAGCGCCCCGGCAATGGCCGCGACCGCGCCGCCCTCCCCCCCCGTGAGGCTCGCGCCGCCAATCACACAGGCCGCAATCGCGTAGAGTTCGTGCATCTCCGCCGCCGTGGGCGAGGCCACGCTGGAGCGGGCGGCGAGCATGATGCCCCCCAGCCCCGCCATGGCGCCGCTCACCGAATACACGATAACGCGCACCCGGCCCACCGGAATGCCGGAGAGGCGCGCCGCCTCGGCGTTTCCGCCGACCGCGTACAGCGCGCGGCCAAACTGGGTGTAGCGCAGGACGAGGGAGAACAGGACCGCCAGCGCCACCATGACGGCCACGGGCATCCACCAGCCCCAAGTCCCCGTGCCGCCCAGAATCAAGAGCGGGGGCGGCACCTGCACGGGGCGCGCGCCGGACACCACCAGCGTCATTCCCCGCGCCGCCATCATCATGCCCAGTGTGGTAATGAACGGGGCCATGCGGCCGAGCGTGGTCAGCAGCCCGGTGAACAGGCCGCAGCACAGCCCGGCCGCCACGCCCACCGGCAGGGCCGCCTGCCACGGCAGACCGCGCTGCACGGCGAGACACCCGGCCATTCCCCCGAAGGCGGCCACACTGCCCACGGAAAGGTCTATGCCCGCGGCCAGCACGACGAGAAGCTCGCCCAGGGCGATCACCCCCACCACGGCGGTGCGCTGGGCCACGCTCTTGAGGTTGGCCGCCCCCCGGAAATCCGGGGAATAGACGGCAAGCACCACGCAGAGTCCGGCCAGAATGAACAGGGCGGAATGCCGTGCAAGAAAGCGCTTCATGAA
>JAKPUV010000179.1 GCA_029554925.1 Candidatus Hydrogenedentota bacterium
GACGAGCTGCAGATCAAGATGGCCCAGGGCGCCAAGCCCGGCGAGGGCGGCCAGCTTCCCGGACACAAGGTCTTCGAGGAGATCGCCAAGGTCCGCTACTCCACGCCGGGCGTCGAGCTCATCTCGCCGCCGCCCCACCACGACATCTACTCCATTGAGGACCTGGCCCAGCTCATCTACGACCTCAAGAACAGCAACGTGAACGCGGCGGTCTCCGTCAAGCTCGTGTCCGAGGTCGGCGTGGGCACCATCGCGGCGGGCGTGGCCAAGGGCAAAAGCGACCTTGTGCTCATCAGCGGCCACGATGGCGGCACGGGCGCGTCGCCCCTCAGCTCCATCAAGTACGCCGGGCTCCCCTGGGAGCTGGGGCTTCCCGAGACCCACCAGGCGCTGGTGGGCAACGGCCTGCGCGAGCGCATCCGCGTGCAGGTGGACGGCCAGATGAAGACCGGCCGCGACGTGGCCGTCGCCGCGCTGCTGGGCGCGGAGGAGTTCGGCTTCGCCACGGCGCCGCTCATCGCCAGCGGCTGCATCATGATGCGCAAGTGCCACCTGAACACCTGCCCCGTCGGCGTGGCCACGCAGGACCCCGAGCTGCGCAAAAAGTTCTCCGGCAAGCCGGAGCACGTCGTGCGCTACTTCTTCTTCGTCGCCGAGGAGTGCCGGAAGATCATGGCCGAGCTCGGCTTCCGCACAGTGAGCGAGATGGTGGGCCGGGCCGACATGCTCGAGTTCGACCCGCTGCCCGAGCACTGGAAGGCGCGCACCCTCGACTTCTCGCGCATCCTCGTGTGCGCGGAGCCCTGGGAGGGCCAGACCCGCCACTGCACCGTGGCCCAGGACCACGGGCTGGACGGCGCGCTGGACTGGGAGCTCATCGAGCGGGCGAAGCCGGCGATTGAGCGGCGAGAGCCCGTGACCCTCGACGTGGAGATCGAGAACACCCACCGTACCGTGGGCACCATGCTCTCCAGCGAGCTGACGCGCCGCCACAAGCTGGGCATGTACACCGGCACGCTTCCGGACGACACGGTGGTGGTGCGCTGCACCGGCGTGGCGGGGCAGAGCTTCGGCGCCTTCGCCATCGCGGGCGTGACGCTCGACGTCACCGGCGAGGCGAACGACTACTGCGGCAAGGGCCTCTCCGGGGGCACGATCATCGTGAAGCCGCCCAAGGCCTGCCCCATCGTGCCCGAGGACAACATCGTGGTCGGCAACGTGGCGCTCTACGGCGCCACGGGCGGCCGGGCCTACTTCCGCGGACGCGCGGGCGAGCGCTTCTGCGTGCGCAACAGCGGCGCGTGGGCGGTGGTCGAGGGCGTGGGCGACCACGGCTGCGAGTACATGACCGGCGGCCGCGTGGCCATCCTCGGCCCCACGGGCCGCAACTTCGGCGCCGGCATGAGCGGCGGCATCGCCTACGTGTACGACCCCGACGGCGCCTTCCCCGTGAACTGCAACATGGGGATGGTGGAGATCAAGCCGCTGAGCGACAAGAGCCGGGCGCAGCTGCGCAGCCTGCTGGAGCCGCACTTCCGGCTCACGGGCAGCGAGGTTGCCCGCCGCATACTGGAGAACTGGGAGGAGGAGACGTCCCGGTTTGTGCGCGTCATGCCGCGCGGCTACGCGCAGGTGCTCATGGAAAAAGAGGAACAGGAATAACGCCATGCTGCCGGAAAAATCCAAAGGGTTCATGACCTTCTCCCGCGAACTGCCCGAGCCGGCCCCCGCCGGGGACCGCGTGGGGCATTACAACGAGTTCGCCGGGTCGCTCCCCCCGGAGCGCCTCAAGCGCCAGGGCTACCGCTGCATGAACTGCGGCGTGCCCTTCTGCCACAGCGGGTGCCCCCTCGGGAACCAGATCCCCGACTTTAACGACCTCGTGAAGGACGACATGTGGCGCGAGGCCCTCGAAATCCTCCACGCGACCAACAACTTCCCGGAGTTCACCGGACGGATCTGCCCCGCGCCCTGCGAAAGCGCCTGCGTGCTGGGCATCATCGACCCGCCCGTGACCATCGAGATGATCGAGCGGGAGATCGCCGACCGCGGCTGGGAGAACGGCTGGATCACCCCGCAGCCCCCCGCGGTCCGCACGGGCAAGCGCGTCGCCGTGGTGGGGTCCGGCCCCGCCGGCCTCGCCGCCGCCCAGCAGCTCAACCGCGCCGGCCATACGGTCGTCGTCTACGAGCGCGCCGACGAGGCGGGCGGCCTGCTGCTCTACGGCATTCCCAACTTCAAACTGGACAAGTCGGTGGTCCGCCGCCGGGTCGAGCAGATGCGCGCCGAGGGCGTGGAGTTCCGGTGCGGCGCCGAGGTCGGCGGCAATGTTCCCGTGGCGGAGCTTGCGGCGTATGACGCCGTGCTCCTCGCCATGGGGTCCACCAAGCCGCGCCTTTTCCGCGAGGCCGACGTCCCCGGAAGCGGACTCAAGGGCATCGTGCCCGCCGTGGACTTTCTCACCCAGCAGACCAGGCGCGTGCTGCACAAGCCGGTGGCGGGGGAGGAGATTGTGGCCACCGGCAAAAAGGTCGTGGTGATCGGCGGCGGCGACACGGGCTCCGACTGCGTCGGCACCTCGCTGCGCCAGGGCTGCGCC
>JAKPUV010000185.1 GCA_029554925.1 Candidatus Hydrogenedentota bacterium
GGGCAGGGTGCTGATCTTCCGGTGTTTGAGGACAACGGCTCCGGCGCGGTCAATGAGCACCGCAGAGTTGTAGGTCTTTTCGCCGTCCTTCTCCAGGCATCCGGCGCAGACCCACACGCGGAGCTCCTTTGCCAGCGCGCACAGGAAGTCCGTGTAGCGGCCGGGGACGGGCAGGGCAACCTCGCGCGCGCGCTGGTGGAGCCATCCGAAGTCGGCGGCCTCGGGCAGGCAGACGAGGTCCGCGCCCTTCCCGGCGGCCTCCCGGATCCATTGCTCCGCCCGGCGCATGTTCTCCTCCAGGTTGCCGTCGGCCACGTCCATCTGGACCAGCGCGACGCGCAGTCCGGGATGCGGGCGGGGTGCCCGGTCGGGGGGGGCGGCCATGCCGGGGGCGGACGCCGCCAGCACGGGCAGCAGCAGCGCGAACTGTCCGAAAGCGCGCATGAGAGGCCTCCTGTGCCCGCGGCTACTCGACGGGGAAAACGTTGGCCACCTTGAAGACGACGGTGCCGCTGGAGATGCCGGAGGCCGTGACCGCGCAGCCGCCGTCGGCGGTGAGGGCGACGGCCTTGCCGGTGGCGCCGGGCAGGCGCTCGTCGGTGAAGTTCCAGATCACCGCGCCGCCGGCGGTGAGTTTGGACAGCAGGGGCTTGCCCACGGTGTCGCCGCCGGCCGCGACGAGGTCGCCCTGCGGGGTCTCCGCAAGGGCGTAGGGGAGCTGCACCGTCTCGCCGCTGTCGTACCTGCGGAACCACACCGAGTCGCCATTGGCGTCCACCTTGGCCATCCAGCAGCCGTGGATGAGCGCCTTGGTGATGTTGTTGATGAGCTCGCCGCCCATGACATAGCCGCCGTCGGCGGTCTGCACGACGGCGTAGGCCTCGGCCCCGTAGCCGTCGGCGGTGTCCTGGTAGGTCCTGGACCATTCCAGGTTTCCGGCGGCGTCCAGCTTGATGAGGACGGCCGCGTAGCCGTGGTCGCCCGACCCGTGGCCCGCAAGGATGTAGCCGCCGTCCGCCGTCTGCTGTCCGGCCTCGATGAGCTCCTCCACCTCGCGGGACTGGTCGTTGATGACCTTGTGGAATTCCACATTGCCCGCCGCGTCCGTCTTGAGGATGCTGGCCAGGCTGACCCCGCCGACATAGGACGAGCCGAAGGCGACATAGCCGCCATCGGCGGTCACCTGGAGCGCCGCCGGCTTGTTTGTCGCGCACAGGTCGCCGTCCGCGTCGTAGGGGTTCACGGGCGCGTAGGCCCTGGACCACTCGATGGCGCCCGTCACCCCGGTCTTCACCAGCAGGTAGGACTTCTCCGGAAGCTCGTCACGGTAGAAATGCCCCGCGCCGAGATAGACGAACCCGCCGTCCGGCGTCTGGCGCGCGCCGCTGGCCTCCTGCCGCCACAGCTCGCTGTTGTTGCTGTCCGGCGTGCGGTTGGAGAAGGCCTGCGTCCACTGCACGTCCCCGAAGCCGGAGAGCTTGACCGTGTACATGCCGTAGGTCGAGGGGTAGCCGCCGCCCATGAGGAGGCCGCCGTCGGCGGTCGCCTCGATGGTGGTGCCAAACACACTGTCGTCGGCCGGCACAAAGAACCATGCGAGGACGGGGGCCTTGCATCCGGCAAGGGGCAGGCAGAGGGCCGCGCAGGCCAGCAGGGTGAGGGTGCGGAGCTTCACGAGGGGATCCTCCCGGGGGGTGGCAGTGCCGCCGCCCCGGCCGCCGGAAACTCCCCGGCGCCGGAGACGGCGGCGTAATCCTACACCCGCGCGGCCCCGCTGTCAACCGGCGGCGCCGGCGCGGGGGGCCGCGTCAGGGGGCGTGCCGCCGGAGCACCTCCGCCCAGAGACGGTAGCCCTCGCGGTTGAGGTGGAGGCCGTCCTTCTGGAGCAGGTCCTTGCGGGGGAGCCCGTCGGGGCCGAGGCTCACGGGGACGGTGTCCACGTATTCCGCCCAGGGGGTCTCGTCACACCATTTCGCGACGCGGGCGTTGAGGTCCTGGATGGCGGGCCACTTGTCCCAGCGCGCGGTGGAGGGCTTGGTGGAGAACACGAGGAGCCGCGCGTCGGGCCGCAGGGCATGGAGTTTTCCGGCGAAGGACGCGAAATCCTGGAACACCTTCTCCGGCGCGCCGCCCGAGGCGATGTCGTTGTCGCCGGAGTAGACCACCACGGTGCGGGGCCGGTGGGCGGCGGCGATGCGCCCGATGTGCCGGTCGAGGTCGGCGTAGGCGGAGCCGCCGAAGCCGCGGTTGACGGCGGGCAGGTCGGGGAAGTCGGCCTTGAGGTCCCACAGGCGGATGGTGGAGCTGCCGGTGAACAGGACGCCGTCGGGGGCGGGGGGCACCGCCTGGTCGGCGGCCTCAAAGGCGGCGATGTCCTTCTCCCAGCGGTCGGGGGCCGGGGCGTCGGCCCCGCGCGCGGCGAGACCCAGCACGGCGATAAGCGCCGCGCCGACCACGGCCAGGGCGGAGGCCACGGGGCCTCTCACGGCCTCAGCCTTCGGGCAGGGCGAACTTGAACCCCTGCCCGGTCACGACCGCCTCGGGCGCCACGGGCACCTTTCCGGAATCCGGAAGGACCACTTTCATCGTGCAGCCGCCGATGACGTCCTTCTCGACGTCCACGCCGGGCATGACCCAGATCATCTCCATGCCGCGCTCCGTGAGCTGGAACGCGCCGACGTGGGTGACGTAGAAGACCTTCTTGCCCTGTTTCAGGGCCTCGCGGCCGTTGAAGGTGACCTCGTCCACCTTGTCCACGAACTTGGGGGTGCCCTTCTGGAGCACGCGCATCCGCCCGCCCTCGGGCTGGATGACGCCGCGGTCGTTCCACGCCGCGCAGAACAGCAGGTACTTCGAGCAGGCGCACAGGTCGATGAACCCGCCGGGGCCGACGTAGTTGATGGCGCCCTCGCCGCGCTTGGACACGTTGACGTTGCCGTCGCTGTCCACCTGGAGCGCGCCGAGGATGGACCAGTCGAGGCGCTGGTAGATGCGCTCGAAGGCCGTGGCCGAGGGCACGATCTCTTTGGGGTTGATGGCCGCGCCGAAGAAGATGCCCGGGGCCGCCATGCCGCCGAAGACGCCGCTCTCGTTGATCATGGTGAGCTCGCCCATGACGCCGCTCTCGTTTAGCAGGCTTGACACCTCCTCGGGCAGGCCCACACCGATGTCCACATGGTCGCCCTTCCGGGCGTTCTCCACGAAAATCTTCGTGCCCAGCCGCGCCAGCACCTGGTCGGCGGGCTTGCGCTTCGGCGTGACGCCGAGCATGTCGTTCACGATCCGCGTGCGGGCGATCCCCTCCTCCGTGGACATGCGGCTGTCCAGGGTGAACTGCTCCCAGTGCTTCCGGTGCTTGATCGTCGCCGTCTGCTCCACGTCGGGCCAGTACACCACCGCGTCCACGTCCTCCGCGGGCAGGAAGACCTCGCCGTACCCCTCGTCCACCAGCAGGCCCACGTTCACAATCACGCGGCCGCCGTTGCGCCGCGCGGCCCGCGCGATCTCCCGGCTCTCCGCGAGGACCGAGCAGTTCCTCATGTAGATGTTGCCCTTGCGGTCCGCCGCCGGGGCGCTGAACACGGCCGTGTCAATCTTCGGGATGGAGTATTTGAAGCGGCCGTCCGCCACCTCCACATACTGCGGGGCCGTCTCCGGCTTCACCGGCGTGCCGCGGCCGCAGCGCGGATCCACAAAAGTGCCCGTGCCGGTGTCGTTGATGACGCAGTCGCGCCCCTCGCCCTGCGCGCGGAGCAGCAGGGTCAGCGTGCCCTGCGGGATGATCTGAAGCTCCAGCTTGCCCTGGTCCGCCAGGCGGAGCTGCGCCTTGAAGGTCTCCGCGTGCCCCGTGAAAAGCCGCGTGTTCAGCCCCTCCAGCCCGATCTCCTCCAGCGACCCCGGAATCTTGCCGCGGCCGCCCTGGCCGCCCACGCAGATGATGGTGACGTTGTTGGGATGGCTTGTCGCCTGGAATTTCTCCCGCATCGCCCAGTACATGAGCGCGCAGCGCTGGTTGCCGCCCAGGCCCGAGGTGGCCATCACCGCGCCGTCCTTGATCAGGTCCACGGCGTCCCAAGCCGTCATGAACTTCGGGTTGTTCCGCACCGACGCGGGAACGGGGTACTTGGAGTCATGTTTGGTCCATGTGAGCCGCCAGTGGACAACATGCGCCTTGATGGCCGCCTTGGTAAGAAAATTCATGCCGGTCCCTCGGAAACAAAGACACGGGAATATCTTGCGCCCGGCGTTGCGACTCCCACAACGCCGAAATTCCCTCAAAGAGACAATACTACAAGGACAAAGTCCCGTTCAAGGACG
>JAKPUV010000220.1 GCA_029554925.1 Candidatus Hydrogenedentota bacterium
AATCGTCGTGGGTTCCGGCACGGAGCGCTTCTATGCCGTCAAGGATGTGGACAGGACAAGCACCCGGCAGGCAGGCGAGCTGGAGAACATCACCGGTACGACCTACACGGACAACGCCTCGAAGAGCGGTTGGTACATCAACCTCACCGGGGCGGGAGAAAAGTGCCTCTCCGAGCCCTCCGTTTTTGCCGGCTACCTGTACTTCACCACCTACACGCCGGCGGGCGGCGGCGGCGACCCCTGCGACCAGGCCGGTTCGGCACGGCTCTACGCCGTGTCCTACATCGAGGGCGCCGGGTCGCTCACGGGCAACGCGAGGAGCATGACCCTCGGCGTGGGGATTCCCACGGCGCCCGTGCTCTCCATCAACCCGCACAGCAGCACGCCGGACCTGTATGTCACCCTGAGCGGAGGGGCCGGCACGGGGGCCACCACCATGCGCGCCAACGTGAATCCTCCGTCCATTGCGAACCGGACCAACCTGCTCAACTGGCGGGACGCCCGGTTCCAGTGAGCGGGGCCCGGCCGGCGGCCTCGAAAAACCGCTTGACCCGCACAGCCTGATCCTGTAGATTCCATCCATACCGGGCGGGGCCCTCGGAAAAGGGCCCCGCCCCGTACCCTCCTTCCAGCAGTATTCTTCCCTTCGGATTGCATGGGCGGCGAGAACGGGCCGTCAACCGGCATGCGGGGGTGTGCGTCCAGACTTCACTCCGGGGGACCTCTGCGCTCGAGCGTCGGGCGCGTCGCGATGGAGGTTTCCGCCATGACACGCTTCGCCTTTGCCCGGCGTGCCGCCGTCCTGGGCATCCTCGTTTTCTTCAGCGCGGCTGCGGCCGACGAAACCGCCGACCAGGCGCTCTTCTCCGCCGTTTCCCCCGATGCCCTGATCGTCCTCGACCTCTCGGACAGCATGCGCCGGAATCCGAAGGGAGAGGCCGACGGCCTCGGGGAGCCGCTGCGGCGCTTCGGAAACGAGACGTGCTCGGGGGAAACCTTCCATGACGCGCCCCGGCCGGGCTTCGCGACGGACTGCGCCCGGTACCTCGTCGCCAGGCGCGTCCTGTTCGGGCTTCTCGACAACAACCGGGACGGGGTGATCGACCGCCGGGACGAGGCCGGCCTCGGCGTCCGTCTCGGGTTCTGGGCGTTCAGCGCGGGAATCCGGAGGCTGCGGGACATCGGGCAGCCCTTTGCGCAGAGCTGGTGCGGGGCGGACTCCTGCCCGGGGGCCGATGCGTCGACGGCCGCGGAAAGCACGATCCTCTACTGGACCGACAGGAACCGGGAGCGGCA
>JAKPUV010000237.1 GCA_029554925.1 Candidatus Hydrogenedentota bacterium
GCGGTACCGGAGGACCAGAATCACCACAATGACCGCAAAGCAGGCCTCCATGTAGAAGAGCCAGCTGGGCGTGTACAGGTCGCGGTCCCAGAACTCAACGAGGGGGGTCGCCCAGTCCACATCCTCGGCGGGGGTTCCGTCGGGCCGCAGGGCTTTCATGGAGGAGTTCACCTTGAACCAGGCGGTCAGCCGGACAATAAGGTGGACGATGCCATGGATGATGGACAGGTAGATGGACATCTCCAGGAGATAGAGGATCAGGGGGATGGTGACTTTCCGGGTGAAATACAGAAAGGGCAACCCCACGGCGAGTCCGCCGATGTAGTACGCCTTGTTTTCCAAGACGTGCCCGATGAACGGGCCGAACAGCTCCATGTAGAAGTCCATGAACGTCTCCCTGGGCGGATGCCGGCGCCGGAACGTCCGCCTTGTTTCTGCGGCGCGGTTATTCTAACATGTTGAAAAGAAAAAACAACGCCGGGCGCGCGATCCATCCCGCGCCGGGGCTGGAGGGTTTCCGCGCATGAACAGCATGGGCAGAAGGAGTTTCCTGGGCGCGGCGGCCGCCGCCGCCGCGCTGGCCACGGCGCAGGGCGGCCCCGGCGGGGACGCCGCACGCATCGGCGTGGTCGGAACGGGCAACCGGGGGCGGAGCCTGCTGGGCACCCTGCTCTCGATCCCCTCCGTGGAGGTTCCGGCGGTGTGCGACATTGACCCGGCCGCCGCCGCCGCCGCCGAGGAGATGCTGGTCCGGGCGGGACGCCCCGCCCCGGAGAAGTACACGGAGGGGGCCACGGACTACCGCAGGCTGCTGGCGCGGGACGACCTCGACGCGGTGGTCATCGCCACGCCCTGGGACTCGCACGCCGCCATGGCGGTGGACACCATGCGGGCGGGGAAATACGCGGGGGTGGAGGTGCCCGCGGCGCTCACGGTGGACGAATGCTGGTCCCTGGTGAACACCAGCGCGGAGACGGGCGTCCCCTGCATGATGCTGGAAAACTGGTCTTTCCGCCGGGACAACCTGGCCCTGCTCCAGATGCGCCGCGCGGGGCTGTTCGGAAACCCCGTCCACGCCCACTGCGCCTATTCGCATGACTGCGTGGAGTGGTTCTGCACGCCGGACGGAAAACAGCAGTGGCGGGGTGCCTTCATGGGAAAGAGGAACTGCGACCAGTATCCGACGCACAGCCTGGGCCCCGTGCTGAGCTGGCTGGACATCGGCTGCGGCGACATGTTCGCCTCGCTGACCTCCACGGCCACCGGGGCCTT
>JAKPUV010000250.1 GCA_029554925.1 Candidatus Hydrogenedentota bacterium
ACGGGATGGGGCACCTGCGGCAGTCGCTGGAGATTGACCCCAACCTCGACGGGGCGCGCTACCTGCTCGGCAAGGAGCTGGCCCGCCTGGGCCGCGTGGATGAGGCCATCCGCGAGTACCGCGAGGGGCTGCGCCTCAACCGCGACCTCAAGTACATGCACTGCGCACTGGGCACGGAGCTTTCCCGGCGCGGCGACTCCGGGGAGGCCATGCACCACTTCTCCGAGGCCGTGCGCGTGGACCCGCATTTCCAGGACGCCCGCTATCTCTGGGGCCGCGAGCTGGCGCGGCTGAACCGGCCCGAGGAGGCCGCCCACCAGTACGCGGAGGCCATCCGCCTCAATCCCGGCGACGCCCGCGCCCACTACGAGATGGGCACCTTCCGCGCGGAGCAGGGGCAGTACGACGAGGCCATCCGGCATTACGAGGACGCCCTGCGCGTCGAGCCCGGATTCGCCCACGCCCTCGACCGCCTGGGCCGCCTGCTGGCCGTGAGCGGACGCCGCGACGAGGCCATCCGGCGCTACGAGGACGCCATCGCCGCCAACCCGAAGAACCAGGACGTCTACTACCTGCTGGGCCGGGAGCTCGCCGCGGGCGGCGACAAGGAGGGCGCCCGGAAACGCTTCGAGGAGGCCCTCGCGCTCAACCCGGACGACGCCCGCGCCCACAACGAGCTGGGCGAGCTGCTGTCGGAGGCGGGGGACAAAGAGGGGGCCATGCGCCACTACGAGGCGGCCCTCCGCATTGCGCCGCAGTTCGGCTACGTCCTCTACAAGATGGGCAAGCTCCTCGCCGAGCAGGGCCGCCAGGAGGAGGCGGAGAAGCGTTTCCAGGAGGCCATCAACCTCGACCCCGACAACCAGGACCTGCACTACCTCATGGGGCGCGAGCTGGTCGCCCGCGGCAAACTGGACGAGGCGCGCACCTTCTTCGAGGACGCCCTGCGCATGAACCCGCGCGACGCCCGGTCCCACAACGACCTGGGCATGCTGATCGGCGCCAAAGATCCCGAGACCGCGCTGAAACACTTCGAGACGGCGCTGGACGTGGCGCCGAACTTCACACTCGCCCTGAACAACTGGGGCAACCTGCTGCTGGAACTGGGCCGCGACGCCGAGGCCGAGGAGAAGTACCGGAAGGCGCTGGAAATCCGGCCCGCCGACGAGTACGCCTGGTACAACCTCGCCCGGCTCGCCGAATCCCGCGGCCAGAACGACGAGGCCGTTGCCTGCTACCACAAGGCCATGGAGAACAGCCCGTCCAACTCGCACATCCCCAACAATCTGGGGCTGCTTCTGTGGAACATGGGCCGCCGCGACGAGGCGCTGGTCCTGTACCGGAAGGCCCTGGAGACGGATGCCAGGAACCCGCTCATCCACAATAACCTCGGGCTGGCCGCAGAGGCGTCCGGAAACGACGCGGAGGCCCTTGGGCATTACCGCGACGCGCTGGCGGTCAAGCCGGGTTTTCTGCTTGCCCTCAACAACGCCGCCGCCCTGCTGCGCCGCACAGGCGCGCCTGACGACGCATTGCCCCTCTACGAGGCCGCCCTCGCCGCCGCGCCGGACGACGGGGATGTCCACAACAGTCTGGGGTACCACCTGATGCTTCAGGGAAAACGGGAGGAGGCCCGGAAGCACTTCAAGGAGGCCCTTCGCCTGATCCCGGAATTTCCCACCGCCCTCAACAACCTCGGCACCCTCGATTTGGGCGAGGGGAAAGCGGCGGAGGCGCTCGCGCGCTTTGACCAGGCTCTCGCCATCCATCCGACCGATCCCGTGGCCGACCTCAACCGGGGCCGCGCGCTGCTGCGGTTGGACCGGCCCGAGGACGCCCTCGCCGCCTTCTCCGAGGCGCTCAACAAAAGGGCGCGGGATCCGGAGGTCTGTGTGGAGGCGGCCAACGCGTTGGCGGCCGCCGGAAGGGTGGACGACGCCATTACCCACTACGAAAAGGCCCTTGCGGCCAATCCCGACCATCTGGCCGCCAATTTCAACCTCGGCACCGTGCTGCTGGCCCTTGGCCAGAAGGAGCGCGCCCGGGGGTATTTCGAGCATGTCCGCGACCTTGCGCCGGATTTTCCCCGCCTCAGCGAGAAACTTTCCCTTACAGCTCCCTGATCACATCCCGGATGCCGGTTTCAACGGATCGGGTCTCCCACTTTGGAAGCTGAACAGCCGAGAATCTTACGCATTTTTCTTGACTTTTCGCCTTGTCGGGGATAGAATTATTCAAAGGTATTCGTCAGGGCACGTTGATCTTGAGGGCAAACAGGTGCCGTGCTCTGCTTTTTGGGTTGTCAAGTCAGTGCTGTCCGGTTAAAAGTCAAATAGCATCAACTGGTTACAGAATACCCCCTCTTCTTCGTGGGTGTGCTTGAGGGGAAAAGCCTTTAGAATCGGGGTGTTTTCGAATAATGTGACGCTGAGAACTTGGAGGATTTCGTAGAGGCTCCGGTCGAGTCCCAGACTTTTCTTGAGGAGGGCGACCAGCACATATGTGGAGACAGCAATCCAGACCTGGGTTTTCACGGCGTTCTCTGAGGTGCCATAGAACGCCTTGATGTGCAGGTGCTGCTTGATCCACTTGAAGAAGAGCTCCACCTGCCACCGGGACTTGTAGAGCTCCGCCACGACAATGGCGGGCAGGTCGAAGTTGTTCGTGAGGAACACGAAGCGCTTGCTGATTTTGGCGTCGTGATAGGCCACGCGGCGCAGGGGGACCGGATAGGCCCGGGAGGTCTTGGGGCCGCACAGCACAATGGTCTGGTCTGAGCGCAGTCCGGCCGCCTTGTCAACGGTGCGGCTGGATCTTCTGCGGAAGTCCAGATTGCTCTTGGCCCGGACGACGAAGAAAGACAGTGCCTCGTTGAACCGGTGCAGCCGCGCGAAGTCGATATAGCCCCGGTCCATGACGTAGAAGGATCCGGGCTCCAACGGCAGATGGTCGAGCGCGGTGACATCGTGTGTCTTCCCGTGTGTCACGCGGACAAAACAGGGGATGTTCCCCCGCAGGTCCATCAGGGTGTGCAGCTTGACCGCGCCCTTGTGGCGGCGGAAACGCGCCCAGGGGAAAAGCTCAAGGCACAGGTCGACGGTTGTGGAGTCAAACACGTAGGCCGTCTGGGCGAGATGGGCGTCCAACTCCTCGTGGGCGTACAGCGGCCGAGCGCGTCCAATGAGCTCCTGCGCGAAATCGGCGTGTATTCTCCAGTCCCGCGTTTCGTTCGCGTCGGCCAGTGTGCTGCGTGAGACACGCCCCCTGATTCCCGCGTGGTAGCGCTTGGTGTCCAGGGCGCGAAGGCGGGTCTCTATGTCCCGCAGACTCTCCCTGCCCGTGATCTGCGCGAACATCATGCACAGGAACTGATCCCAGCAGGAGAAGGTCCGTATCCGGTGGTTGCCGCGGTAACGGAGCACACAGCGGTTGAACTCATGCCGCGGGATGAGATCAAGCAGTTGGGAAAAGACGAGACGCCCGGTATGCATGGCCAATCCTTCCAAGTAGCGCCCCTTGGGAAGTATGGCCCCTGCACAAGACCATATTGAAATCGAAAACGCTCTGGGTTATACGCAACCCATTGAAAAAACGTTGGTTGCGGGCTCAACGGCGCTTCTTAACCGGACAGCACTGTTGTCAAGTCACAACTTCTGGGAGATGGGCAGATGCGTTTTTTCAAAGGGTTCTCTTTCTTTTCGCGCCGGGCGTCGGGAGCGGTTGCAGTCCGCCGGTCATGCGTGATCCTGCTGCTGGCGATCGCCGGGTTGTCACTCGGGGCGCAGGCGCAGGCCATTTACGGGAGCGACGGGTCGCTCGGTGACTGGACCGTGACTGCGGGCGCGCTCACCATCAACACCGACGCGCTCACCATGCAGTGGGGCGCGCAGACCAAGAGCGGCGTGGAGGTTGACGGCGTCGCCGTCTTTCCCTTCGCCAATCTGACGGTCGGCGCCAGCGTGTCCGTGAATGTGACCGGGTCGAGACCCTTGTCCATCACCGCCACCGGCGACATCGTCTGGGGTCCCCATCTCTTTGTGGCGCCCGGCACGCTTGGCGGCGGCACGGGCGGCACGGGTGGCACGGGCGGCGTTGGCGGTGTTGGCGGCGCGGGCGGCGCGGGCGGCGGCGGCGGTGCGGGCGGCGCGGGTGGCAGCGGCAATCTTGGGAACGGCAACGCGGGTCAGACGGGCACCCAGGGCGGAATTAGCACGGGGGGGTCCAGCGGTTCTGACGGGCTGCCCGGAGAAGGCGGGAGTGCCGGATCCCTCGGATTCGCGTCCCTCGGCGCGGCAGGCAGTGGCGGCGGCAGTGGCGTGATTGGCTCTGTCGGCGCCGGTGGCGGCGCGGTTGGTGGCGGTGTCGGCGGTGGAGGTGGCGGCGCGGGTGGGTTCTTTGGCGGCTCCGGACAGCCGGGCGGCAGGGGTGCCGACGGTTACACGGGCAATATCGGTAATCCGGGCGGCAATGGCGGCGTCGGCGGTGTCGGTAGCACGCCCGCGTTCACCGCACCAGCGGATGACCTGACCCTTGCCGCCGGCCACGGCGGCGGCGGCGGCGGTGGTGGCGCGGGCGGCGCGGGCGGCGGCGGCGCCGCGGGCGGCAGCGGCGCGGGCGGCGGCGGCGGCGGCGGCAGCGGCGGCGGCTCGATCATCTTTCGCGGCGGCGGTGGTGGCGGTGGCGGCGCGGGCGGCGCGTCCGGCGGTGGCGGTGGCGGCGGTGGCGGTGCGGGCGGTGGCGGCGGCTCCTCCGGTGCGGTTCGGGGGTCTGACGCTTCTGCCATGGGTGACAACACGGCACTTGTCGGGGGCGGCGCCCTCATTCCAAATCCGGACAACCGCAAGGGCGGGAACGCCTCCGGTGCCGACGGCGGCGGTCCCGGCACGGGCGGTGCGGGCGGCGGTGGTGGCACGGGTGGCGCGGGCGGTTCCGGTGCCTCCGGCGCGACGGGTGCCAGCGGCGGCGGCGCGTTTGTGCTGGCTGCGCAGGGCTTGCTGAACATCAGCGGAAGCACCTTTGACGTAAGCGCCGCGGCGCGGCAGGCGCAGGGTGGCACGGGCGCCACGGGACAGTCCGGCGGCGCGGGCGGCGCGGGCTATGGCGGCGGTGCGGGCGGTTCCGGCGCGGAGAACGGCGGAAACCGGGGCGGCGACGGGGGTTCCGGCGGCACGGGCGGCCTGGGCGGCGCGGGCGGCAAGGGCGGCAACGGCGGCAACGGCGGCGCGGCGGGCTACGGCACGCCGGGCATGGCGAAGGTGATGGGGTCGGTGGTGCTCGCGGGCGGCCGTCTCGTGAAGGCCCTCAACGTGGCCGACAACGCGCCGGAGCACAATGGGCGGTTCACCTGGATTTCCAACATGAACGTGACGGCGCACAGCGCCAACAAGCCGCTCTTTGACACGACGGGCGGCGCGTCGGTGGTGCAGGGCACCACGGCGAATCCTGCGCTGCTCACGGCGGCCAACCCCTACACCGGCGCAAACACGCCGAAGATTCCCGAACTGGAGGGAGGCCCCGCGGCTGCCGGCTGGCTCAAGGCCACTTTCTGGAACAAGGTGCAGGTGGACGCGCTGCTTCCGGACAACGGCCACATGCGCGCCTGCGTGCTGCGCCAGCCCCCGGCGGCAACCGACTATTCCGTCTATGAAGGCCACGACCAGATCGTCGTGAAGAACACCTCCCTGCAGCCCATGGACAATGTGGCCGTGGTGGTCGGCGGGAATCCCCCCGTGCTGATTAATGGCGCGGGCGGCACGCCGGGCGTGCTGGCTCCGGGCCGGGTGTGGACCACGACAGTGCCTGCGGGCTCGCTCGCCCTGGCGGTGCGCCTGCCGCAGGTGCAGCCGGAAACCCTGACGGCCAATGTCGAGGGCCTGGCGCAGTTCTCCGTGCTTGCGGGCGACTGCCCCAATCTGGCCTACCAGTGGCGGCACGACGGGGCTGACCTCTCCGACGGCGCCAAGTACGCCGGCGCCACGACGGCCACCCTCACCATCTCCGACTGCCTGAACGCGGACGAGGGCCTTTATGAGTGCCTGGTGACCGACCCCTCCGCGGGCGGCGCCTCGTTCCTCCTCTCCGGCGGCACGCTGACCGTGTCCGACCCGGCGCTGCTGACGCAGCCCGTGTCGCAGGTCGTGGATCCGCTGGCCGTGGTGGAATTCGCCGTGACCACGGCGGGCACCGTCAACGCCATCCAGTGGTTCAAGGACGGCGCGCTCCTCGTGGACGGCGCCACGCCGGAGGGCACGGTGATCGCGGGCGCCTCCACGGAGACGCTTACCCTTACCGGTGTCGGCGACGCGGACGAGGGCGTCTATGTGTGCACGCTCACGGGGCCCGACGGCGATCTGGACTCCAACCCGGCCACGCTTACGGTGAACAACGTGCCGGTGATATCCACGACGCCCCTCAGCCAGAACGTGCCGGTGGGCGGGAATTTCACCCTCAACGTGGCGCTCTCCGCGGGCACCCCGGTCTTTGACTACCTGTGGGTCAAGGAGGGGCAGCCCGGCGAGGAAATATTCCTGCGTCTCGACACGCTGGCGGCGGCCTCCACCTCCATCGCGCTGCCGCTTTCGGGCCTTGGCGCCGCCCTGTCCGACGCGGGCCGCTACCGGGTGAAAATCCGCAACTCGGCGAGCCGCGCGGTCAACACCTCCGGGGATCCGGACAACGACTGGGTCGTCTCCGACTGGGCGCAGATCACGGTGTACGAGCCCATTCTCGTGGTCGCGCACCCGGTGAGTTCCGCCGTCAGGTACGGGGACACGGCGGTCATGATCTGCTCGGTGGTCGGCAGTCTGCCGGGCCTGCAGATGACCTGGCTCGACGAGAACGACCAGGAGGTGGCGGCGGTGAACCCGCGCGCCTCGGTGGTCACGCAGGGCACCCTGTCCACCCTGACCATCACGGCCGCGGAGAACGCCGACGAGCCGCTGACCTGGCCCGCGGGCGGCTACCGCTGCCGCATCAGCAACGACTACCAGTCCGGCGCGAACGCCGTGTTCAGCAACCGGGCCAACCTGATCGTGCTCGACCCGGCCATTGTCACGCAGCCGCAGAACCAGATCGCGGCGCTCAACGGCTCGGCGACCTTCAGCGTCGGCGCCGTCGGGAGCGTGCTCTCCTACGAGTGGTTCAAGTCGGGCGACGCCACCGTGCTGGGCACCGCGGACACCCTGGTGGTGTCCCCCGTGACCGAGGCGGTCGTGGGCGACTACTTCTGCCGCGTGACGGGCGCGGACGGGCCGGTGGACTCCGCCATGGCCAACCTGCGGATCAGCGACCCCTACATCGTCGGCCACCCCGCCAGCGTGATCGTTGACCCGGGCGAGCCGGTCACATTCACGGTGACGGTGGGCGACCTCAGCACCCTGCCGATCGACTACCAGTGGAAGCTGAACGGCGTGGCGCTCACGGGTCCCGGCGCGGCGGGCACCCTCGCGGCGGCCCCGCTGGTGATTGAATACAACATCGCGTCCGCCGCGCAGTCTGACGTGGGCGTGTACACCTGCGAGCTGGACGGCCTGGATCCGGGGCTGGTGGTGTCGAACCCCGCCACGCTCACCCTCAACCTGGCGCCTGAGGTCTCCGGGATCACCCCGAACCCGAGCGACGGGGTCGTGCCCTTCGGCAGCCCCGCCACGCTCACCGTCCAGGTGACGGGCGGCACCCCGCCGTTCACCTACCTGTGGAC
>JAKPUV010000254.1 GCA_029554925.1 Candidatus Hydrogenedentota bacterium
AAAAAAACCGTTGAAAAATAAGGCTTGACAAATGCCCGCGGGATTGGTAATAAATGGAGGTGTTCTTGGAGGCGGCGGCGCGGCGCGCATGGGAAACCAGGGGTTTGCGCGGCGTCCCGCAAAACAGGAAACGACGCGCGCGTGTGTGGCGCGCGCGGGCGAACGGCAAGTTTGGGGCTGAGTTCAACAAGACAAGGAGAAACGTAGGATGGCCATCAAGAAAGCGAAGAAGGGCGACAAGGCGCTGACCAAGACCGCGATCATCGGCTGCATGGCCGAGGAGACCGGCCTGACCAAGAAGGACATCGGCAAAGTCCTCGACACGCTCACCGCGCTGGTGTACGCGCAGGCCCCCGCGGGCTTCACGCTCCCCGGCCTGGGCAAGGTGAAGCTCGTCGAGCGTCCGGAGCGCATGGGCCGCAACCCGCGCACCGGCGAGCCGGTCAAGATCCCCAAGAAGACCGTGCTGAAGTTCAGCTTCGCCAAGGCCGCCAAGGACGCCATCGTCCCGCCGAAGAAGAAGTAACCCCAGCGGAAACGCAGGGCCCGGAACCGCCGCGCAGGCGTTCCGGGCCCTTTCCTTTTGCCCCCCGCGCCTCCGGGAACTTTCCCCCGCGCCGCGCGCATTAACCGGGGGAAGGAGTGTGCCCCGTGAGAAAAAACGCCTTTACCCTGATCGAGCTGCTGGTCGTCATCGCCATCATCGCCATCCTCGCCGCCATGCTGCTGCCCGCCCTCGCCCGCGCCCGCGAGGCCGCCCGCCGCGCAAGCTGCGCCAGCAACCTCAAGCAGTTCGGCGTCATCTTCAAGATGTACGCCTCGGAGCACCGGGGCGTCTTCCCCCCGTCCGCGCTCAACGGCCGCTATGTGGCCGTCGGCGACAACCCCGACGCCCCCGGCAGCAGCCGCGACCTCTGGGCCCTGCCCGACGGCGTCGCCGTGTACCCCGAATACCTCACGGACATCACCCTCTTCTTCTGCCCCTCCAGCCCGAAGTTCTTCCCCGAGGACCATGTCGGCCCCAGGGGCTGGAAATGGTACACCGACGGACAGACCCTCGGCGTCGCCCCGCCGCAGGGCAGCTTCAGCCCCCTGTGCCTCAACGACGAGCAGAGCTACGTCTACGCCGCGTGGATGGCCGAGGACCCCGACGTGTGGGCCTCCATGACCCTCGCCGCCGACTGCAAACTGAACATGGACGCGGGCCTTGGCAACGAGGTCTCGCGCAACGAGGGCCGGCGCATCCTGGAGGAGGACATTGACCTCGCCGCCCTCGACCCCGCCCGCATGAAGACCTGGTGCCAGAGCCGCTGCCTCGAGGTCACCGTCAGCCCCTACCTCGCCGACGGCACCCCCGCGTGGGAGGCCTACACCCTCCGCGGCAACGGCGGCGGCCAGACCATCTACCGCCTCCGCGAGGGCGTCGAGCGCTTCCTCATCACCGACATCAACAACGCCGGCGCCTCCGCGAAGGGCCAGTCCGAAGTCCCCGTGATGTGGGACGCCACCCAGGGCCTCCGCAAGGACGGCAACGGCCAGTTCAACCA
>JAKPUV010000255.1 GCA_029554925.1 Candidatus Hydrogenedentota bacterium
GCCCTGGTGGGTCTGCCGCTCCAGCGCGAGGGTGGCGCGCATGAGCGCCCCGGGGTCCGCGAGGATGTCCTCATGCGACGGCAGGCGCACCCAGTCCGCCGGGGGCGGCACGCCGGGGAGGTCCCCCAGACGCTCCTCCGACGCCACGCAGCACGCCGTTCCGGGGATGCCCGCCAGCGCCTCCGCCGCCGGGGTGTCCGGCGCGCGCGCATCCAGTCGCCGTGCGATTTCCAGCACGGCGCGTTCGCCCATGCCGCAGACCACCAAGTCGGCCTTGCTGTCGAGCAGGATCGGGCGGCGCAGGCTGTCGCTCCAGAAGTCGTAGTGGCTGGCGCGGCGCAGGGACGCCTCGACGCCCCCCAGCACCACGGGCAGGCCGGGGAAGGCGTGGCGCACGACGCCGGTGTAGACGATGCACGCGCGGTTGGGCCGCGCGCCGTGGCGGTCGCCGGGGGTGTAGGCGTCGTCGTGGCGGAGCTTGCGGAAGGCCGTGTAGTGGGCGAGCATCGAGTCCAGCGCGCCCGCCGTCACCCCGGCGAAGAGCCGGGGCCGCCCCAGGCGCAGGAAGTCCTCCGGCGTGTCCCAGCGCGGCTGGGCGACGATGCCCACGCGGTAGCCGTGGGCCTGGAGCCACCGGCCGATGAGCGCCGCGCCGAACGACGGGTGGTCCACATAGGCGTCCCCCGTCACCAGCAGCACGTCCAGCGCCTCCCAGCCGAGGCGGTCCATCTCCTCCCGCGACACGGGCAGCGGCGCGGGCCCGGCCTCCCGCGGCGGACACGCGCGCCCTCCGCCCCCGGACCGTGCCGGGGCGGGGGAATGTCCGCGCGGCGGGCCGCCGCGCCGGGGGGGACGCTGTCCGCGCATCATGCTCTCCCGGGGGTGCGCCCTATTTCTTCGGCGGGTAGGCGTCCGGCAGGATGCTCACACCCGTGGTGAAGACGAAGGGGAAGGGGAAGTCGCCGTTGGGGAACTCCATCTCCAGGAAGAAGGCCGTCCACCCCTTCTCGGGGGCTTTGACGTCCGTGGTGTAGACGCCGTCGGCCGAAAGGGGCAGCTCGACGGCCTCGTACTTCTTGCCGAGGGTTTCGAGGCGGAAGTCGCGGGCGTCGGGGTTCACGGCCTTCCACAGGCGCACCGCCGTCGGTTTGGTCTCGCAGCGGACCGTGAACGACCCGTCCGCGTTGCGGTCCCAGGCGAACTTCGGGCGCGGCGTGCCCGCCATGAGGGCGTGGTAGAAGCCCGCGATGCGGAAGTACGCGTCGGCGTTCAGGCCGTGGTCCGTGTTCGGGAAGTAGCAGAGGAACTTCTCGTCCTTCAGCCCCTCCCAGTAGAAGCGCCAGGAGTCCGCCGGGAAGAACTGGTCGCCCGCGGAGTTGCAGACGTATTTCGGCATGGTCAGGCGGTCGCGGTAGGTGTACGGGTCCACGACATCCAGCAGCGCCTTCATCTCCGGCGTGTGCAGCCGGTCCGTGATCTTCATGTCCACATAGTCCGAAACCGAGGGCGCCCAGAACCCGTAGGCGTTGATGTGGTTTTCAAGCGAGGGGATGAAGTTCAGCACGTCAATGACCGCCGGGGCGATGCCGATGACCCGCTTGTCCACCGCGGCGACGGTCCAGGTGGTCCAGCCGCGCTTGGACCCGCCCGCCACGAAGAAGCCGTCCGTCTGCGGGAACTCCTTCTGCACGAGGTCCATCGCGCGGACCACGGCCTTCGTCATGGGCAGCCGCGCCAGCCACACCGGGTCGCCGCCCGTGAGGAACTTGTCCCACCCGTAGGTGATCATGGCGTCCTCCTTGCGGCCCGCCTCGGTGTAGCGCGGGTCCTTCTCGTCCGGGAAGCGCAGCGGCTGGTTGGGGATCTGCTTCACATGCGCCACGATGGACTTCGTCGCCAGGGCGATCTTGTCAAAGGGGTCGTTCTCCGGCGTGTCGTCCGCCTTGAGCGGGTTGCCGCCGCCGCCGATGAACATCATCGCCTTCGTGAACGCCGTCTCCTTCGGCACCGTCACGAAGACCTCGTGCTCCCACAGCGGTCGGTCCACCTTCGACGCGTCCAGCCATGTCTGCGAGACCATGTGGTACAGGTAGGTCGTCGCCGCCGCGTCCTCGGTCTTCCCCACCAGGGTGTACTTGAACGCCGGGTCCGGCGCCGCCACATAGTCGTCCAGCGGCGTCGCAACCGCCGCCGACCACCCCAGCATGCACACCGCCGCCGCCAATGCGAACCGTCCAAACATCATCTGCCTGCGCGTCATCGGAAGTCTCCTGCCCGGCGGGAAGCCGGTCTTGTTGCCTCGGAAAGGCGGTTAGTGTGACACACGCGCCCTGAAAACACAAAATGCGGGCGTTTCATCGGTGTTTATCACTGTTCATCGGTGGTTCCTCCTTGAGGAGAGAGGCAACCACCGATGAACAGTGATAAACACCGATAAAGAAAAGAAGGGAGAAGCCAGCGGGAGGGAGGGTGTGCTGGAAGAGACAGCGGCGGACACTACCCCAGCGGGATGAACTCAATGCGGTGGCTGGCGCCGGGGCGGCCGAGGCGGGGGCCGGTGACGAGGAGTACCGTCTTGCCCCTGTCGGCGTCGGCGATGAAGAGGTCCCGGGCGAAGACGTCCCAGTCGTCGGGAGGATGGTCGAGGGGGACGGGATGCACGCCCCAGGAAAAGAGGAGGCCCCGGGCCGCCGCGGGGGTGGAACAGAGCGCAACGATCCACACGGGGGGCTTGCCGCGCGAGACCATGCGGGCCGTCGCGCCGGTGCGCGAGGGCACGACGACGGCGGCGCAGGGCAGGCGGTCCAGGGCCTCGTCCACCAGTCCGGCCACGGCCTCCGCCTCGTCGGCGGGAAGGGCGGCGCCGAACCGCGCCCGAAGCGCGTCGGGGGAGACGGGCGGCAGGTGGGCCTCGGTGGCGGCGGCGATGCGCGCGAGCATCGCCACGGCCTCCTCCGGAAAACGGCCCATGGCGGACTCGGCGGAGAGCATGACGCAGTCGGTGCCGTCGAGGATGGCGTTGGCAACGTCGGTGGCCTCGGCCCGCGTGGGGATGCGGCTGGAGACCATGGACTCCAGCATCTGCGTGGCCGTGATGACGGGCTTCCCCGCGAGGTTGGCGCGGCCGATGACCTCCTTCTGAATCAGGGCGATCTCCTCCACGGGCACCTCGACGCCCAGGTCGCCGCGCGCGACCATGACGCCGTCCGCGGCGGCCAGCAGCTCGTCCAGGTGTTTCAGCGCCCCGGCGCGCTCGATCTTCGCGATGACAAAGGGGTCCGCGCCGCGCGCGCGGGCCGCCGCCCGCACCGCCTCGATGTCCGCCGCCGTCTCGACGAAGGACTGGCTGACGGCGTCCACGCCGTGGTCGAGGGCAAACTCCAGGCAGGCGCGGTCGTGGTCCGTGAACGCGCGGATGCCCAGGTCCGCGCCGGGCAGGTTGAGCCCCTTGCGCGAGCGCAGCTCGCCGCCCGCCTCGACCTCGCACTCCACGTCGCCGTCCGCCACGCGGAGGACCCGCAGCTGCACCGTGCCGTCGTTCAGAAAGATGCGGCTGCCCGGACCGACCGCCTTCGGCAGTTCCGGGAGGGTGGTCGAGACATGTTCCTCCGTGCCCGGGGTGTCGGCGGCGGTCAGGGTGAACCGCGCGCCCCGGCGCAGCTCGACGGGTTCCCGCTCAAACACGCCGATGCGGATCTTCGGGCCGGGCAGGTCCGCCATCACCGCCACAGGCAGGCCCTCCTCCCGCGCCGCCGCGCGCACCCGCGCGATGGTCTCCGCGTGCGCGGAGAAACCGCCGTGGGAGAAATTGATCCGCGCCACGGACATGCCCGCGCGGAGCAGCCGCCGGAGCATGTCCGGCGTGTCGGACGCCGGGCCGATGGTGGCCACGATCTTGGTCTTGTGGGAGGGGAAATCCATGACGACGGGTCTCCGGGCGGCCCGAAGGCCGCAGGCACAGCATGGCACCCGCGGCGCGGGGGAAGCAAGCGGAGGCAAGCGCCGGGATGAACCGGTCTCCGGGGGCGTGCTAGACTCCGCCGGACGTCTTCAGAATCCGGCGTCGGCACCCGCGAGCGTGTGTGTGCGCCCAACAGGAGGAATGAGCCGTGATATTTGCGATCGGTTTCGGGCTGTACGTTTCCGGCGAGGAGAAGATCGGGGAAATCCTCATGATCATTTCGGGCGCCCTGGCCCTCATCGTGTCCCTGCTCGGCGTGGCCTGATCCCGCCGGACTATTCCGCCCTCTTTTCCTCCTCCAGGAGCCGGGCGCTGAAGAGGTGGTACACCCACCCCGCCACCACGAGGAGCATGCCGCAGGCCATCCAGGAGAGCACCCGCTGGTATTGGAGCAGGGTTGACGTGTCGAAGAGGATGACCTTCCCCATGGTGACGGCGAAGAGCGCCATTCCGCCCGCGCGCAGGGACACCTGGCGGAACTTCAGACCCAGCCAGATCAGCGCGAAGGCCTCCACCGCCCACGCGGCGGACACGAGGCTGATCCCCACGCGGCTGTCGAGGCTGGTGAGGGTGCCCGCCCAGCGGGGCATTTCCAGCGCCAGCGCGGCCGCCCCCAGAAACGCCGCCCCCAGCCCCAGCGCCAGGGTGACGGTCTTCCCCGCACTCCCGTAGTCCGCCCGCACCAGCAGGCAGAGCGCCGCGATGAGCCACGCCCAGGGAAGGAAGACGTCGTTGAGGAACAGCATGCGCCCCAGGGGCAGGTAGGCCTTGCCCAATAGCATGCCAAGGGCCGCCAGCACGCCGATGGCCGCGGGCACCAGGGCCGCGCCGCGCCACACAACGCCGCGGTCGCGCGCGCCGCGCGCGGCCAGCAGCGCCACGGCCGGCCAGATCACCAGCATGGACGCGTACAGGCGGGCGTTTTGCGCCCGGACCCCGGCCTGCGGCAGCACATGCCGCCAGAAGCCGTCCGCCTCAAAATGGAGCGCGAATCCGCACAGCATCAGGCAGGCAAAGGCCGCCGCGTTGCCGGCCTGGGCGTTGGACGCCGGGCCGCCGGTCTCCGCGCTGCGGCGCAGCAGCCGCGACGCCGCGCCCCAGCACGCCGCCGCCGCCGCCCAGCAGAGGAGGGGCAGGTTGGCCAGGGGCCGGAACGCGTCCGCGTGCAGGGGCAGGGCGGTGAACAGGCCGCCCACCGCCAGGGACAGCAGCAGCAGGCCCGCGACAGCACGGTGCACCCGGCGGGGCCACAGGCCCAGCACGGTGAGGGCCAGCCCCTCCGCCGCCCACGCGGCCCCCGTGAGCATCGCCCCGTCATGCTTCGTAAGCGCCTCCACAACCCCCGCCCACCGGACAAACTCCAACCGCGTCGTCACGGCCAGCAGCACGACGGCGACGCATTCAAGCGCGGCGCCCAGCGCCGCCGTGTCCTCGTCCCTCAACAGCGGGCGTGCCGCCGTAAACAGCACCCCCATCAGCAGCAGGTATGGCAGGAACGACTCGTTCAGGAAGAGCGGCGTCAAGACCGCGTCCCACCGGTGAAAGCCCAGCAGCGCCGCCGCGAGCGCCACCACCACCGGCGCAAGTCCCACCCACCGCCAGGGGCCGCCCGAACAGTATCCCATCCAGGCGGTGGCGAGTGTCATTACGGACCACAGCGCGATCAGCGTCTCCACCTGGTGGCGCTGCCAGAGGGGCAGGTACGCCCAGTTAAGCTCCCACCACAGCGCGGACTCCAGACTCAGGGCCGCACCAAGCAGGGCCAGCGCGCCCATGGTAAAGCCTCCCGCCGCCGCTCGGCTTTCGCCCGTCCAGTCGCGCACGGGTCTGAGACCGGCGAAAACCGCCGCCGCCGCCCAGGCCGCCGTCACCAGCATCCACGAGGCGAAGGGCGCGTTGAAGGCCAGCCGGAACGGCGCGTCGTGCATCGGCAGGCGGTAGAGCAGCCCGCACACCGCCAGCAGCAGCGCGAGCGCGCCGCCCGCCAGGGTCCAGAGGTTCTGGAAGCGCCCCGCGATGAAAACCAGCGCGAAGCCCTGGAGCGCCCACATGAGCGGGATGCCGTAGATCCGCATCTGCACCGGCACCGCCGCCAGCATCAGCAGGATCGCCACCACGAGCAGGCACTCCGCCATGGGCCGGTCCCCCCGCACGCGCACCGTCCACAGCAGGTACAGCGCCGCGGCGAACAGCGCCTGCGCCGCCAGCAGCCACCCCAGCACGCCGGGGTTCAGCGTGTGCAGGCTCATGTACAGCGCGTAGAACCCGTGCGCGGCGTTCGCCGCCACCAGCGTCATCTCCGGAACGCGCCCCGGCGCCCGCCGCACCAGCCCGAACACGGTCGGCACGAGAAGGAAGAAAACGTAGAAGAGCATGGCGTACATCACCGCCGGCCGCTGGAACTCCGCCGAGAACGAGGAGAGGTGCCACATCTCGTAGAGCGCCGTCACACAGGTGAAGGCCGTCACGTTCACCCACCGCCACCGCCGCGCCAGCGAGGTGCCGAAGGCCACCAGCGACAGGACGAAAAGATACGAGAAGAAGGCGTCGGGCCGGTTCTCGCCCGTGGAGAGCAGCACCGGGCTGGCGTAGCCGCCCAGCAGCGCGATCAGCGCGAGCGCCTCCGCCCCGTTCCACACGGAAAGCCCCACCGCCCCCAGGGTCACCAGCACCGCCAGCGGCAGCGCCGCGCCGGGCGACAGCAGACTGTACAGATGCACGGACGCGAAGACCGCCCCGTAGAGCCCCGCCAGTCCGCCGCCGGAAAGGCTGTAGAAAATCACGCTGTACCCCCGCCGGCGCCCGGCCTCCCCCAGGCCCACCGCCGCGAGGGACGCCGCCGCCGTCAACGCCAGACGCCCCGCCGGGCCGATCCACGCGTTGTCGAAGGCCATCTTGAGGAAGAAGGCCGACGCCACCAGCATCATCGCCACCCCCGCCCACACGATGCCCCGCATCCCCAGCATCATCTCCAGGCCGCGCCCCGTGATCTCCGGCGGCGTCGGCGGCGGCTCCGATGCCGCCGGACGCGCGGGTTCCGTCTGCTTCGCCGCAACGGGCGCGGGCGCCACGGTCTCGGGCACCCGGGCGCCCGACGCCGCAACGGGCGGCCGCTCCGGCGCGGGGCTTGCAACCCGCACCGGCGCGGGCGCGG
>JAKPUV010000382.1 GCA_029554925.1 Candidatus Hydrogenedentota bacterium
GAGCCCTCGACGTTGCCGCCGGTCTCCGCCGCCAGGTCCACCACCACGCTCCCCGGGCGCATGGACTCGACCATGGCGCGGGTCACGATGACCGGCGCCTTCCGCCCGAAGACCTGCGCGGTCGTGATGACAATGTCGGACTGGGCGATGACCTTGGCCATCGCCTCCTTCTGCATCTCCTTCTGCTCCTCCGTCAGCTCCACGGCGTAGCCGTCCTTGGTCTGGCCGGTCTCGCCGAGGTCAATCTTCACGAACTTCGCGCCGAGCGACTGCACCTGCTCCTCCACCACGGGCCGCGTGTCGAAGGCCTCCACGCGCGCGCCCAGGCGCTTCGCCGTGGCGATGGCCTGCAGGCCCGCCACGCCCACGCCGATGATGAAGACCCGCGCGGGCTTCAGCGTGCCCGCGGGCGTCATCATCATGGGCAGCACCTGGCTCAGCTTGTTGGCCGCGGCCATCACGGCCACATAGCCCGCCAGGTTCGCCTGCGAGCTCAGGGCGTCCATCTTCTGGGCCAGCGTCGTCCGGGGGATCATCTCCATGCAGATGGCGTCCACCTTCGCGGCGATGATCGTGTCCAGCAGGTCGGCGTCCGTGAAGGGCTCCAGATAGCTGACCAGCAGGCTGCCCGGCTTCATCGCCTTGACGAACTCCGGCGACGGCTTGCGGAGCCGCAGCACCGCGTCCGCCGCGGCGAGGGTGCCGGGGCCGTCCTGGGTCACCTTGGTGCCGGCCTTCTCATAGGCCTCGTCGGTGAAGCCGCAGGGCGCGCCCATCCCCGCCTCGACGGTGATTTCCGCGCCTTTTTTGGCGAGTTTCGCCACCGTGTCGGGCACGAGCGGCACACGCCGCTCCCCCGGCCACGTTTCCTTGGGTACGTAAATGAGCATGGCGAGATTCCTATCCTAGTTGCCAAACAGGGGATTCTTGTCCGCACAAGCGCCGATAGTGTACCCCCTGCCGCCGCCGCGATGCAATGCCGCCGCCGCGAAAAAGGGGCAGACCAGCCGGATGCCCCCTTCCGGGTGCTTCCACATGAAAATCACGCCGCGCCTTTTTGGTTCAACGGTTCCACAAGCGCACCCTCCGGAGGCACCCCGGAGAAATCAGGAAAAATTTCCGGGTTGGACACCCCCCGCGCGGCGGCGGGGCGGCAGTTTGCGCGAGACGCCCCCCCTCGTGAATACTGGAGGCGCAAGAGATGTCTGGACGACCTTGAAAGGGTGATGGATTGAACCTGCGTTTCCTGCGGCGGCTGTGCGCCGCCGCGTGCCTGTTCCCGGTGTGCGCCGCCGTTCATGCCGGAGACCAGCCCCAATGGGGAGCGGCGCATTCCCGCAACATGGTCTCGGCGGAAACGGGACTGCCGGACGCCGTGGCGGCGGAGGGCGACGGCGGGCCCCTGTGGTCCGTCGGGCTGGGCGACAACAGCTACGGCACGCCCGTGGTGGCCGGGGGCCGGGTCTACATCGGCGCGAACAACCTCAATCCTGTGGATGCGCGCCTTCAGGGCGACTACGGCTTGCTGTACTGCCTCTCCGAGAAGGACGGCGCACTCCTGTGGAAGCTGGGCACGCCGCGCATCGGCGGCGACGACTATCTGGACTGGCCGGGCATCGCCGTGTGCTCCCCTCCGACGGTGGAGGGGGACCGCGTCTACGCCGTGACCAACCGCTACCAGATCGTCTGCCTCGACGCGCGCGGCCAGGAGAACGGCAACGACGGCCCGTATCTGGACGAGGGCGTCCTCATGGCACGGGACGGCGAGCCGCCTCTCGAAGTCACGGCGTCCGACGCCGACGTCCTCTGGCTCTTTGACCTGAAGACGCAGGCGGGCATCTACCCCCACGACGGGGCGCACATCTCCCCCCTGCTGGACGGCCCCTGGCTCTACGCGAACTCGTGCAACGGTGTGGACAACACCCACAAGGTGATCCGAAATCCCGACGCCCCCAGCCTCGTCGTGCTCGACAAACGCACCGGACGCATGGTGGCGCGCGACAGCGAGCGCATCGGCCCGCGCGTGTTCCACTCCACCTGGTCCTCCCCCGCGCTCGGCGCGGTGGACGGCGTTCCGACCGTCTTCTTCTGCGGCGGCGACGGCGTGTGCTACGGGTTCAAAGCCCTCAGCCATGATGAGGCCCCCGAACCGGAGCGGGCGCTGGAACGGATCTGGCGCTTCGACCCCGACCCCGCCGCGCCCAAGGAGAATGTGGCGGAGTTTCTGAAGGACAACCGGGCGGGTCCCAGCACCATCCACAGCATGCCGGTCTGGCTGGACGGCCGCCTCTACATCACCGGCGGCGGCGACACGTGGTGGGGCAAGCGCGAGGCGTGGATCAAGTGCGTGGACACCTCCAAGGCGGGCGATGCGACGGACTCCGGCCTGCTCTGGACCGCGCCGCTGAAGAAGTTCAGCATGTCCACCCCCTGCATGGTGGATGGGATGGTTTTCGTCGCCGACGGCGGCGGGGAACTCTCCTGCGTGGACACGGCGACGGGCACCCTGCTGTGGGCCGAGGACCTGGGCGGCGAGATATGGGGGTCCGTGCTGGCGGCGGACGGGAAGGTGTATGTGGGCACGCGCCGCGGCGAGGTGGCGGTCTTCGCCGCCGCGCGGGAGAAGTGGCTGATCTCGCGCGCAACCCTGGGCGCGGCCATTTCGTCCACCCCCGTTGCGGCCAATGGCGCGCTCTTCGTGGCGACGCAGGAGCGCATCTTCGCCTTCGGAAAACGCTGACGGAACCATCAACCGACCCGGAGAGGAAACGGCATGAATCTGGACGCATACGCGGCGCAAAGCGACGTGCTGGTCACGCTGGAGGACGGGGTGCTGGTCCTGCGCTTTAACCGGCCGGAGAAGAAGAACGCCCTGAACGCCGCCATGTACACCGTGCTGGCCGACGCCCTGAACGCCTCGGGGGACGACCCCGCCGTGCGCGCCGTGCTGTTTCTCGGCGGGGAGAAGTTCTTCTCCAGCGGCAACGACGTGCAGGAGTTCCTGTTCAATCCCCCGCGAGACACGTCACACCCCGTGATCCGGTTCCTGGAGGCGCTGGCCACGGCGCGCAAGCCCCTCGTGGCGGGCGTGAACGGCTTCGCCGTCGGCATCGGCACCACGCTGCTGCTCCACTGCGACCTGGTCTACGCGGCGGAGGACGCGCGGTTCCACCTGCCCTTCGTAAGCCTGGGCCTGTGCCCTGAGGCGGGGTCCAGCCTGCTCCTGCCCGCGCTGGTCGGCCCCGTCCGCGCCGCCGAGGCCGTGCTATTGGGAAAACCCTTCGACGCGGTCGCCGCGCTGTCCTGGGGGCTGGTCAACGCCGTCTGCCCCGCCGGACAGGCCGAGGCCGCCGCTCGCGAGGCCGCCGCAGCCCTTACCCGCCAGCCCCCGGCCGCCATCCGCGCGTCCCGCGCCCTCCTGCGCGGCGCGTCGCCGGAACAGGTCGTCGCCGCCATCCACCGCGAGGCGGCCGTCTTCGCCGAACGCCTGACCTCCCCCGAGGCCGCCGAGGCCTTCCAGGCCTTTCTGCAGCACCGCCCGCCGGATTTCTCCCAGTTCACCTGAGGGGAGATTCGCCGGACCAACGGCATTCCGACAAGGGATTGCCGCGTCGGCCGGGGCACTGGCGGGCACGAGATGGCGTCGCTGCGCTCGCCATGACGCTTTGACGGGGGGCAGTGGCGGGAACGGGATGGCCTTGCTCGCCAAGACGTGGAACCTCGCGTCATTGCGAAGGCGCGCAGCGCCTGAAGATAGTGTGTCTGGGAATCAAGCCTCAAGGAACATTTTCTCCTGGAGTTGCGGGCGGTTTTTCCACAGGGGGACGTAGGGTTTTCCACTGATGAGGAGGGCGCGCATGAGCA
>JAKPUV010000272.1 GCA_029554925.1 Candidatus Hydrogenedentota bacterium
CGTCCTGGAAACGCCCAGCCGGAGGCAGGCCTGCTCCAGACTCTGCCGCCATAATGGCGGCGCGTCGGCCACATCGCGCACACGCAGGCGGCGCACCTGCAGCCAGCCGCTCAGGTTCCACAGCGCGAGCAGGCACACGCCGCACAGCCACAGGGACGCCACGCCGGGCATCCAGGGATCCAGCGCCCCCCGCAGGCGGCCCAGCCACTCCGCAGGGGAGGCCGTGTGCGGCGCCGCCACCGCGGCGGATGCCGGCGGCATTGGCGGCGGCAGGGGAACCGCGGGGGCGGGCGCGGGCGCGGCGTCCGCACCGGGTGAGGGGGATGCGGGGGAGGCCGGAGTGACGGGGGGCGCGGTCACCACGGCGGCGGGAGGCAGCACGGCCAGGGTGGCGAACGGCATGGCCGCCATGACAATCAATCCCGCGTAGAGCACCGCGTAGCGCACATTCGCGGTGCTCTTCCGCAGCGCCACCATGAGCAGGCCCAGCAGGCCGGCCGCCAGAAGGCCCTGCCAGACGAAATGCACAAGGCATTGGCCGACGGCGCGAAGCGCCGGTTCACAGGGGGAGAGCAGTTCGGTGTTCATGATTGTTCCCTTCCTTTCCGGTCAAGCAGTTCCTGGATGCGCGCCAGTTCATCCGGCGTGATGCCCTTCTCTTCCAGCGCGCGCATGACGAGGCGTTCGGCGGAGCCGCCGAACACGCGGTCCAGCACGTCGCGCACGAGGCGGCGTTCGGTTTTCGCCTTGGCGATGGCGGCCCGGTAGACGTGCGTCTTCTGGCTTTCATCCCGGCTGACCAGCCCCTTCTGGGCCATGATCTGCATCAGCTTGAGCACCGTGGTGTACCCGGTCCTTCCCTGCCTGTTCAGCTTCTCCCACACCGCGCGCACCGTGCTGGGACCCTGCTCCCAAAGGACATGCAGTATGGCGAGTTCCCCCTGTGTCGGATTGGGTGTTGTCTGTTTTCCCGGCATGGCTCAGTGTCTCCCGTGGTTGCGTCCATGGCCGGATTATATACGAAGACGTTCGTAGTGTCAACCCCCTCCGCAGACCGCTTGCCGCCGGGGACGCCCCTGCCTTTCGTCGCTGTCCAGCGGGTTCTTCGTGGGCGGCGGATTGCGGCTGCCTGCGCCCCGAGGGGGGACGGTGGGGATGGATTTGCCCATGGGCGGGGCGCGCCGCAGCGTGATGAGCGCTGTGAAAAAGGGGGGGGCGTGGTCGCGTCCCCCTTTCGCACGGACAAGCGGCCGGGGCGGACCGCCGGAAGAAAGTGGCGCGCGACGCGGGCTGCTCTCCTCCCCCTGAATCGCCGGGCGCAGAACGCCCCGGAGAGTGTCAGTCCCCAAGCGCCCGCAGGAGAACGGGATCCTTCACGCCAAAACGGCGTTGGAGTTCCTGAACTGTGCTGCGGGCGAGGTCGCGCTGCCCGCTGTTCAGATATGCGGCTGCGAGCTGGCGCCATGCCTCCAAGGCGTCGGGGGCAAGCTCAACGACCCGTCTGAACTGCGCCGCGGCCAGACCTGGCATCTTGCGCTGCGCGTAGTGCATCCCCATGGCGTAGAGAGTGCTCGTGAAACGAAACCCCTCGGGCGGGTCAGAAGGCCATTCCACTTCCAGTGCGGGAGGCGCCTCGCCCGGCGGGTTCTTGCGGTAGATGCGGAAGGCGGTGTCTATGCTTCCCTCAAGCCACCGGATGGCGCGGGCCCGATCAGGGGGGAGGACGAAAGCCGCCACGGGATGGTAGCCCCCTGTCAGCCAGGCGGGCATCTTCATTGTGTAAAGCACCTCCACATCGCGCAGCAGCAGGTACTCCGGCCGGAGGCTCTTCAGCATGTTTTCCATGGACCTTTCGGTCTGCGGCACACTGCGGCTCCATTCCACAACCTTCCGGCTGCTCAGGCCGGGCCAGTCGTAGACGTTGCCGCGCGAGTAGTATCCGGTGTAGCCGAGGGATTCCCCCCCGACGGCCTCGTCGGGGGCCATGTGCCTGCGCAGGTAGAGCCCCGCCTCCCTGCGCAACGGCCCGATCTCCCGGTCAATCTGGCGCTCGGTGAGGAAGGTCCAGGGAAGGATGACGCAGAACAGGCCGACCCAGGCAAGGGCGACTGCGGTTCGGGCCGGAAAAGCTGCGCGCCGCCCCATCCATCCCGTGACCGCATGCGTTCCCACCGCCACCAAAAAAGACAGGGACGCCACGTAGGGCATCTTGTACCAGAGGAAGATGATCGGCACCAGGAAGACGTAATACAGCGTGTAGACCGCCGCGAAACCGGCCACCGGCCACAAGGGCCGCCAGCGGCGCGTCGCGCAGAGCGCAGCTCCGGCAAGGGCCAGCGCTCCGGCGGCCAGTCCCACGGGGCTGTGCCCCCCGACGGCAAGGAAGATGTGCGGAAAGGCCCCGTGCCCGCAGAACGTCGGACCGAGCATGACCAGAAGGCTGCTTGAAAGCACCCGCCATGCATGGCCTGCCACCCCGGCGGGAGAGAGCGCGTCCGGGGTTGTGTACCACTTGGAATATCCCAGTCCTTTCGCAATGATGGTGTTGGGAACCGGTGACCCGTAGTACAGGGTGGTGAACACAATCCAGGGAAGGTAGAGCGCCAGCGCCACAGGGACAACCACCTTGAAAAGGCGTTTCGGGTCATGAAGGAGCCCGTGCAGCCCCACGATGACCGTCCAGAACGCGAAGTCGGGCCGCACCAGCATGCACAACCCCAGGCTGATCCCCAGCGGCAGGGGCTTCCACGCCACGGTGTAGTAGAACGACATGACCAGGATCAGCGTGGCGATCTGGGTTTCCATGCCCGCCATTCCAAAGAGAATCTGGTGGTGCTCCACCGCCAGGACTCCCGCCACCATCAGGGTCAGCGGCGTGGACAGGCGCACCGACGGATGGATGCCCAGCGCCACGGTGTACACCACTGTCAGCGCGGCCGCCGGGATGGAGACCAGTTTGATGAACTCCAGTCCGAACCCCACCCGGATCATGTCTCCGACCAGCGGAACCAGCACGCTCAGCGGGCTGGTGAACCCGTGAAGCGGGGGCTCGCCGGGGCGCACATGGGTCAGCCCGAGGCCTGAAGCGAAGTTCTCGGAGTGAAGGCAGGTGATGAAGGCGTCTTCCCAGTAGCGGTTTGCCACCGCCCAGAACACGATGCGCAGGAGCATTGCCAGTCCCGCCAGCGCCAGTCCCGCCCGGACTGCGGCCTGGTTCTCCGGTGCGTCAAACTCGTCCAAGGCCAGACGCCTGGCCAAGACCCGCACGATCCATTTCATGACTGGAAGCCCCTGTTCTGTTGAAAGGCCATGATACGTTCGCCCCGCCTTCAGCTGCAAGAACCCGCCTGT
>JAKPUV010000274.1 GCA_029554925.1 Candidatus Hydrogenedentota bacterium
TCGCGGTTGATGTCGAAGGTGTAGACCACGGGGTCCATGGCGAAAGCCAGCGCGTCCTCCAGTTCGGCCTTGGCCCCGCGCATGATCCGCAGGATCCCGTCGCGGAAAGCGGCGCGGCGGAGTGGCGCGCGCGGGGGGACACGGCGGAGATTTTCGACGGCATCCGCGCGGCCCTGCGCGACGGCGACATCCGCCGGCTCGCCGAATGCACCACTCGGAACTGGAACGGCCCGCTGAAGACGATCATCCCGTGGGTGACCAACCGGTTCACGGAGACCATCATCCGCCGCGCGGGCGAGGCGCTGGGGGACGACTTCTGGGGCTTCCTCATGCTCGGCGGCATGTCCGGCGGCGGCATGGCCATGTTTGTCGCGCCGGAGCGGTGCGCCGCCTTCCGCGACGGGATCCTGCGGATCATGCGCGGGGCCAAGGCCGAGCTGGAGGACGCGCTGGCCTTCGCCATGGACCCCGTGGTCTACACCTTCGACATCAATCGCGACGGCACGACCGCGCGGCTTCTTTCGGGGGACGACGCATTTCTCCCGGGGCGCTACTACGGCCTGCAAATCCCCGAACTGATCCGGCGCAGCGCCGAGGAGTCCTCGCGTCTGCGCCGGGTGGAGCTGGACCGCTTCACCGCGCGCGGCGGCGCCGCCGGCGAGTCCCAGCGCCTGCTGCGCCGCATGGTCACCGGGCTGTTCAACGTTTCCGGCGCGGCCGCGGGGAGCGAGCGCGCCGAATGGAACGCCGAGGCCGCGCGTGTCAAGGCCGAGAACGGCTTCGACGAGATCCAGCACGAGCAGATGCGCGCCGATCTCCAGCACGGCCGGATCGGCCTGGCGCACAACCGCCTTCCGGTGGACACGCGCATCGAGGATGTGGCGGAGGGCGACGTCCTCCGGCTCACGGGCGACGCCGCGCGGCGGAAAACCGGCGAGGCCGCCCTGCGCGGGGGGCGTGTCGCCGTGATGAGCCTGGCGGCGGGCGTGGGCAGCCGGTGGACCACCGGCGCGGGGGTGATCAAGGCGGTCAACCCCTTTGTGCAGCTTGGCGGACGCCATCGCAGTTTCTTGGAGATACACATTTCCAAGACCCGCCGCACGGCGGAGCGCTTCGGCGCGGCGCCGCCGCACATCGTGTCCACCAGCTATCTCACCCACGGGCCCATCGCGCGGCATCTGGAGATGGATGGGAACTGCGGTTACGGCGGCCCCGTGGTTCTCTCCCCCGGGCGCTCCATCGGCCAGCGCTTTGTGCCCATGGTCCGCGACCTGGTCTTCCTCTGGGAGACCATGCCGCAGGAGACGCTTGACGAGCAGAAGCAGAAGGTGCGCGATGCCGTCCGGAGCACCCTCATGGGCTGGGCCCGCGAGAAGGGCGAGGGCACGGACTACACGGACAACGTTCCGGTCCAGCGGTTCAACCCGCCGGGCCACTGGTACGAGGCGGCGAACCTCCTGCGCAACGGCGTGCTCGCGGCGCTGCTCCGCGAGCGTCCGCAGCTTGAGACCATCATGCTGCACAACATTGACACGCTCGGCGCGGACCTCGACCCCGAGGCCCTCGGCGCGCACCTGGAAAGCGGCAACACCCTCAGTTTCGAGGTGGTTCCGCGCCGCATGGACGACCGGGGGGGCGGCCTGGCGCGGGTCAACGGCATGGTCCGCCTGCTGGAGGGGCTGGCCCAGCCCCGCGAGGAGGA
>JAKPUV010000279.1 GCA_029554925.1 Candidatus Hydrogenedentota bacterium
CTGGGGCGCGCGTTCGAGTACGCGCTGGTGTGCGTTCTCATAGCGGAGCTATCGGTGTTCGCGCTTCCCGCCTCAGCCGGTGAGATAACGGTGGACCCGTCCGCCACCGGCAACAGGCCGACGCTCGATACCGCGCCCAACGGCGTACAGATGATAAACCTGGCGAAGACCGACGGGCGGGGCGTGTCGCATAACAAGTTTACGAACTACAACGTGGGTCCGGGCGGCGTCATTCTCAACAATTCGACCGCTGACGGGGTGTCGGTGCTGGGGGGCGCCATATACGGCAATCCGAACTACCGTGGCGGCTGTGCGGCCTCGCTCGTCATAAACGAGGTGACGGGGAACAAGGCGAGCAATCTCCGGGGCTACACCGAGATGTTCGGCCGGCGCGCGGACTTCATCCTGGCAAATCCGAACGGGATCGTGCTGAACGGCGCCGGATTCATCAACATCCCCCGGGTGACGCTTTCGACCGGGGTACCCGTTTTCGACGCGGGGGTTTTCCGGGGGTTCGACGTAGTGGGCGGAAACGTTTCCATAGAGGGAAGCGGCGTCGACGCCACGCAGGCGGACTACTTCACCATCGTTACGCGCATGGCCTCGCTTGCGGGGCCGCTGTGGGGCAGGGACGTGAGCATCATCACCGGTACGGGCTTCTACAATCACGATGACCGGGTGTTCACGCTCCGCGACACGCCGGAGGGGAAGCCGGAGTTCGCCATCGACGCCTCGGCCCTGGGAAGCATCTACGCCGGGAGGATAAGCCTCGTCTGCAACGAACGGGGCGTGGGCGTCCGCTCGAATGCGGACCTGCTGGCGGACGCCGCGGACATACGCATACGCGCGGACGGGAACATTGAGCTTAAGAACGCGGAGGCCGCGACGGACGTCCGCGTATGGTCCGGCTCGGGTGAGATCATCCAGGCGGGAACGGCGCTGGCCCTGCACGACCTCGAATACGGCGCGGCGAGGGTGACGAACAGGGGCTCGCTCCTGGCG
>JAKPUV010000321.1 GCA_029554925.1 Candidatus Hydrogenedentota bacterium
GTAGAGGCTGTTGTAGGGCACGCCGCGCTCCGAGATGTGCGCGTTCACCCGCTCCTCCGTCCAATCAATCAGGGGGCACAGCTTCAGGAGCCGGCGGCCGTTCTGCTCGACCACCGCCGCCTTGGGCGTGGCCTTGCGGAACGCCGACTGGTCGCGCCGGAGCCCCGTGATCCAGATGTCCACCGTCGCCAGCGCCCGCCGGTTCGGCTCCACCTTGCGGACCGCGCAGCAGTGCTCCTGCTTCTCCCGGCTGTCGAAGAACAGAAACTCCCCGTGGTCGTCCACCATCCGCGCCACCCGCTCCGGGTCCGGTTGAAAGCGCTCGATCCGGATGCCGTACTTTTCCTCCAGCGCCGTCATCAGGTCGTGGGTGTCCTGCGGCAGCCGCAGGGTGTCCACCGTCAGCACCCGGAGCTCCGGGGCCGCCGTGCGGGCCATGTCAATCATCACGCAGCCCGTCTTCTGGAAACTGGTGAAGATCGCGGCGCGCGCGCCCCGCGCCTCCCAGGACCACCGCAGCAGCTCCTCGGGACCCATCGCCTCCAATGCCTCCAGGTTGACGCTTTCGGTCCAGTCTTCCATGTGTCGGGTCTCCTGTGATCCTGGCCTTTGGGCCCTCTCCGCTGAAACGCGCGGGGCGAAATCATCCTAATTATAATCGGTTTAGTCGGCATTGTCAAGTTAAGGCACCGGGCGGGCAGGGGAAGGAGAAAAAAAGCCCCCCCGACGGGGGGCCGGCGGGGGGAGATGCCCGTCGGCGCGGACCCGGAGGCCCGCGCCGCGGGGAGAATGCGGGGGGTTACCGGCGGCGCAGGAGGCTGCGGGGCCGGCGGTTCCGGCCGCCTGCGGCGGGCGTCTTGCGGTAGGTGGAGAGGACCACGGGCGCGCCCTCGCGCTCGATGCGCGGGAGGTTGTAGCCGAGGGTCTTCTCGATGGCGCCGAGGGGCGAGATGTCCGACGGGCACACGAAGGTGATGGCGTCGCCCTCGCGCTGGGCGCGGGCGGTGCG
>JAKPUV010000345.1 GCA_029554925.1 Candidatus Hydrogenedentota bacterium
TACCTCGTGCCCAAGGGCTCCATCGCCATAGACGGCGTGAGCCTCACCATCGTTGACCCCGACCGCGACCGCTTCAGCGTCGCGGTGATCCCGACCACCGTCAAACACACCACCCTCGCGCACAAGCGCGCGGGGGACGCGGTGAACATGGAAGCCGACGTGCTGGGGAAGCATGTCCGCCATTTCCTCAAGCGCGAGGAGGGCGGCGTGACCCTGGACACGCTGCGTCAGAACGGCTTCCTCTAGGAGTATCCCGATGATCAGTCCCTTGCCGGAAGTTTTGGAGGACCTGAAACACGGCCGCATGGTCATTCTCGTGGATGACGAGGGCCGCGAGAACGAGGGTGACCTGACGATGGCCGCCGAGTTCGCCACGCCCGAGGCGGTGAACTTCATGGCGCGCCACGGCCGGGGCCTCATCTGCATGCCCATGGAGGAGGACCGCATCAAGGCGCTGGACCTGCCCCCCATGGCGCGGCAGAACACCTCCATGTTCAACACGGCGTTCCACGTCTCCTTCGAGGCGCGCGAGGGCGTGACCACGGGAATCAGCGCGGCGGACCGCGCGCGGTCCATCGTGGTGGCGGCGGACCCCAAGTCCACGGCGGCCGACCTGGTGCGCCCGGGCCACATGTTCCCCCTGTGCGCGCGCAAGGGCGGCGTGCTCGTGCGCGCCGGGCAGACGGAGGGCTCCATAGACCTGATGAAACTGGCCGGGCTGCGGCCGGCGGCGGTCATCTGCGAGATCATGAACGAGGACGGCACCATGGCGCGCATGCCCGAGCTGGAGGTCTTCGCGCGGGAGCACGGCGTCAGGATCTGCGCCATCAAGGACATCATCGAGCACCGCCGCCGCACGGAGAAGCTGGTGCGCCGCGCCGCCACGGTGACGCTGCCCACGGACTACGGCGACTTCACGCTCATCGCCTACGAGAACGACGTGGACGACTACCAGCACCTCGCCCTGGTCCACGGCGACGTGGAGGGCCGCGAGGACGTGCTGGTGCGGGTGCACTCCGAGTGCTTCACGGGCGACGTGCTGGGGTCGCTGCGCTGCGACTGCGGCCCCCAGCTCCACCGGGCACTGGAGATGATCGGCGGCGAGGGCCGCGGCGTGCTGCTCTACCTGCGCCAGGAGGGGCGGGGCATCGGGCTCTTCAACAAGCTGCGCGCCTACGAGCTGCAGGAGAAGGGCATGGACACCTGCGAGGCCAACGTGCACCTGGGCTTCGACCCCGACCCCCGCGAGTACGGCATCGGCGCGCAAATCCTGTATGATCTCGGCATCAAGAGCATGCGCCTGCTCACGAACAACCCCGCCAAGCGCGCGGGCATCGAGGGCTACGGCGTGCGGATCACCGGGCGCGTCCCCCTGGTGATCGCCCCCAACGAGCACAACCGCTTTTACCTGAGCACCAAACAAGAGAAATTCGGGCACCTGCTGGACGGGACAACGGACGCCCCGGCGGAAGACCGCGCGGCGGCCAAGGGAGAAACGTCATGACGCACATCATCGAGGGCCATTTCACGGGGTCCGACAAGCGCTTCGGCATCATCGCCAGCCGCTTCAACGAGTTCATCACCAACAAGCTGGTCGGCGGCGCGCTGGACGCCTTCGCCCGCCACGGCGTGCCGGAGGACAACATCACCGTGGCGTGGGTGCCCGGCGCCTTCGAGATCCCCCTCGTCGCCAAGAAGATGGCCGAGTCGGGGCGCTACGACGCCGTCATCGCCCTGGGATGCGTCATCCGCGGCGCGACGCCCCACTTTGACTACGTGGCCGCCGAGGCCGCCAAAGGCGTGGGCCAGGCCGCGCTCCAGACCGGCGTGCCCATCCTCTTCGGCATCCTGACCACCGAAAACATCGAGCAGGCCATCGAGCGCGCGGGCACCAAGGCGGGCAACAAGGGCGCCGACGCCGCCCTGGGCGCCCTGGAAATGACCAGCCTGATGGACAAACTGGACGCGTGATGACCGCCAACCGTTCCGATCGCATGGCGGGCCGCGAGGCCGCGCTGCTGTACCTCTTCGGGCTGGACTTTGACGGCGACGCCTGGCCCGGCGGTTTCCCCGAGTTCTGGAAGTCGGACCCGCTGAAGACCGCCGGGGAGTCCCTTGAAGAGGGCGAGGAGTTCGCCTTTTCCCCGTCCGGCGGCGGCCCCGCGCGGGGAGGCGGCGCGCGCGACTACGCGGAGCGGCTTGCGGGCGCGGTGCTCCAGGACCGGGAGGCCCTGGACGCGCTCATCCGGAGGGCCGTGGACAAGTGGGCCCCCGACCGCGTGGGGCGCGTGGAGTGGATCATCCTGCGCATCGGCCTCTGCGAGATGCGCTCCATGCCCGACGTGCCCCCGCAGGTGGCCATCAACGAGGCGGTCAATCTTGCGAAGCGCTTCGGCGCGGCCGAAAGCTCCCGTTTTGTGAACGGCGTGCTGGACCGGATCCGGATCGCCCTGCCGGAATGGGAAAAGGAGTCCGGCGGGGACGCACTTCCCGAAACCCCGGAGTCCCCCGGGCATGACTGACGGCGCGGGCTGGGGGGACCTGCACACGCACTCCCTCTGCTCCGACGGGGCGGACGCGCCGGAGGACGTGGTGCGGCGCGCGGCGGACTGCGGCGCCTCGCTGCTCGCCTTGACCGACCACGACACGCTGGACGGGCTGGCGCGCGCCCGGACGGCGGCTGCGGCCGCCGGGCTGGACTTCCTGGAGGGGATCGAGCTGAGCGCGCGCCTGGGCCGCCGCGAAATCCATGTGACGGGGCTGGGCATTGACCCCGCCCACCCGGACCTGCGGGCCCTGGCTGCCCGTCTCCACGCCGGAAGGCTGGAGCGCTCGCGCCGCATGGTGGAGCTGCTGGCCCGCGAGGGCATCCCCCTCGACCTGCCCGAAAGCGGGGCCGCCGCGCCGTCCGCCAGAATGCACCTCGCGGTCCGCCTGCACGCCCTGGGGGTTACCCGGACGGTGCAGGAGGGCTTTGACCGCTTCCTGAAGCCGGGCCGTCCGGCCTGGGTGCCCAAGACCCTCTGCTCCATCGGCGAGGCGCTGGACGCGGTCCGCGCCGCCGGGGGGGTGGGGCTTGTGGCGCATCCGGGACTCACGCCCGACCTGCACGCCGCCCTGCCGGAGCTCCTGCGCCACCCCTTCGACGGGATTGAGGCGTGGCATGTGTCCCACAGCCCCGCGCGGGTGGGGGAGCTGCTGGCGCTGGCGGCCGAGCGCGGCCTGCTGGTCGCCGGGGGCAGCGACTGCCACGGCACCATCAAGGGCGAGCCGCCCGCGCTGGGCAAGGTGCGCGTGCCGCTCGAAATGCTCCGGCCCCTGCGCGAACGCCTGGGCCGCTAGGGCATCCCCGGGCCTATTTCGGCGTGATGGCGCAGGAGGGCAGGTCGCGGGCCAGCTGGGCCAGGTCCGTGCCGCTGATGCCGGTGTTTCCAAGATGCAGGCGGCGCAGGGCGCGCAGTTCCCGGAAGAGCGGAATGCTCCGCGAGGTCACGCCGGCGGCCCCCTCGAAATGGATCTTGCCGAGCTGGTGCAGGTTCTTGAGAACCCCCAGCCCGTCGTCCGTGACCCGCGTGTCCACCAGCTTCAACTCCTCAAGCGCCGTATTGCGCCGGATCTTTCCGAACCCGTCGTTGGTCACAAGGGTCCGGGAAAGCTCCAGGCACAGGATCCCGCGGAGCGCGGCCACGCCGTCCATGCTGACGTCCGTGATGTCCGGACCCTCGCAGGTGAGCGTATGCACCGCCATGATGTCCAGCGAGGCGAGGGACGAAAGGTCCGTGCGGCCCGGGGCGATCTCCAGGCGGATCTCCATCTTCGCGGGGATGGTCACGGCGCCCGCTGCGGAACCCAGCCGCTGCCAGGACTCGCTGGCCTGCTGCCACGGCCGGATGTCAATATAGCCGATGCCCTCCGCGGGGAAGTTCAGCACACGCTCGCCCGGCGGGGTCATGTCGCGCACCAGCGCGTCCGCCTGGCGGCAGTTCACCGCGGTCTTGCCCATCATCCCGCCGCGCAGGCGATCCAGCAGGGCGGGGTCAAGCTCCTGGTCAATGTAGAGCGTGGAAAGGCCCTGCAGGCGGGCCAGAATCCCCATATTCTCCTCCGTGGGCTCCAGCAGGGGCAGCCACATGGAGAAAAGCGCGCGGTCCGGAAGCTTGCCCAGCGGCGAGAGGTCCTTGGCCTGGTCCTTCTTGACGACCAAGTGAAACTTGGCCCCCTTGGGATACTCGATGAGTCCCTTCGCCTCGCCGAAGACCGGCCAGTCAGCGTCGGTGGTGTGGGGCACGTTGTGGTCGTAGAGGGTGCCGAAGGACTGCTCCGGGAACTGCATGGTGAGCATTTCCTCGCCCTCGGGCTGCGCTGCCGTTTGGCCGGCGGGCGCCGCGGGGCCTGACGTCCCGTCGGCGGCGGGCCGCTGAAGCACCAGGAAACCGCCCACGCCGGTCAGGGCGAGGATCGCCAGGAATACGGCGGCCACCACCACCTTCCCCCGCCTGCGGCGGCTGGGCACGGCGATGGAAACGGACTGGTCGGGATAGACAAACACCGTGTCGCGGGGTTTCGGATACGCCTCGACGACATCCTCGTCCACGTCTTCGCCCGCGGCGGGGGCCGCATGGGGTTTGCGTGCGGCCGGGGGGATGGCCGGGGTGGGGGGGGCGGGCTGCCGGCCGGCCGGGGGCGCGGCGGGGGCCGCCGGGGCGGCGGGGGCCGTTGGGGCGGCGGGGGCCGCCGGCCCCTTCCCGGATGCCTGGCGCAAGGCAGCGTTCAGCGCGTCGAGCTGGTTGCCCCCCCGGGGGGGCTGCGCGCCGCCGGGGGCCGCCGGAGGCCGCTGGCCGGGCACGCGGCGGGAGGACTGCTGCATGGCGATGCGCAGGGCGTCCATCTGTGTCTGCCGTTGCGATGACGGCTGGGAAAGGGCGGTTTCGAGGCCCGTACCGGCCTGGCCGGCGGTGGGGGAGGGGGGAGGCTCGACGGCCTGCAGCGAGGATCCGGAGCTGGAGTCCGGCTGGGCGGCCATCATCTCCGCCCGCCGGCGGGCCTGCTGCTGCGCCTCGAACTGCGCCTTCTGCATCTCCTTCAGCTGGTCCAGGATCTGGGTGAGCTGCTGCGCCTGGGGGCTCGAAACAAGGTCGGCGTCCTTCTTGACCTCCTCCTGGATCTGGGTGACCTCCGCCTGCAGCACGTCCTGGGAGACCGAGGTCTCCATGTTCCGGTTGCGCAGCGCCGCCAGCTCGTGCTCGAGGTTGGCGATGATGCGGTGGCTTTCCTCCTGTTCGGCGGCGGCCCGGGCGGCGGCCTCCTCGCGCTCGGCGAGCGTGGCCTTAAGGGCCTCCGCCTCGGCGCGTGACTGCTCCAGCTCCCGGTTCTTCTCCTCCTCGCTGCGCCGGAGCTGGTCGAGCTCCTGCTGCAGGCCCTGCTCCGCGGTCTGCGCCGCGCCGGCCTGGTTCTTCAGCTGGGCCAGCTCGTTCTGCAGGCGGTCCATCTCCTGCTGCTTCAGGGCGCTGACAGCCTCCGCCTCCTTCGCCGCCTTCTCGCTCTGGAGGAGGGTCTGGCGCAGGGAGTCCATTTCCGCCTGGGCGGCCGCGAGCGCCTCGCTCTTCGCGGCCTCGTTCTCACGGAGGGACGCCACCTCCTGGGAGAGGGCCTCCTCCGACTGCGAGGCCGTGGCGGCCTGGGCGCGCAGGGCGCCCAGCTCGTTCTGCAGGGCCTCCAGGGCGGCGTCGTGCTGCTGGCTGGCCTCCTCGGCCGCGGCCACCGCCTCCTCCTGGCTGCGCAGCTGGTCGCGCAGGATGTCCACCTCGCTGCGGGCGCTTTCGAGCACCTGGGACTTCTGGCGCTCGTTCGTGCGCAGCTGCTCCAGCTCGTCGATCAGGCGCTTTTCGGAGTCGGCGAACTCGTTCGCCTGCGAGCGGATGGACTGCAGCTCGTTCTGGAGGGCCTTCGCCTCCTCGGCGGTGAGGGCGTTCTTCTGGCTCTCCTCGCGCAGGCGCGCCTCGCGCTCCTGCAGCTCGACGCGCAGGCGCTCCATGTCCGACCGCGTCTTTTCGAGGTCGGCGCTCTTGCGGGACTCGTTGTCGCGCAGCTGCGCCAGTTCTGCGGCCAGCGCCTGCTCCGACTGCTGCGCCTCGGCCGCCCGGGACTGGAGGCTCTCAAAGTCGTTCTTCAGGGCGGCCATGGCGCGCTCGTTCTCGCGCACGCGCTCCTCGGCCTCCTGGATGGCCCGCTCCCGCTCGCCCAACTGGTCGTGCAGGGCGGCCAGCTCGGCCCGGGCCGTCTCCAAAGCCTCGCTCTTCGCCCGCTCGTTGTCGCGCAGCTGCTCGAGTTCCCCCTCGAGGTCGGCCCGGGCCTGGTCGGCGCGGACGGACTCCTCGCGGACGCCCTCCATCTCCTGCTGCATGCGCGCGAGCTGCTCCTCGTGCTCGATGTTCTGGAGCTGCGCCTCAAGCACCGCCTGCTCGCGCTCCTTGAGCGCGTCCTCCAGCTGCGAGAGTTTCCGGCGCGCCTCGTTGAGCGCCTCGGTCTTCTCGTCCCCCTGGCTGCGCAGCCGGTCCAGCTCCTCGTTGAGCTGCTGCTGCGACTCGGCGGCGCTGGCCGACCGCTCCTGGAGGCTCATGACCTCGTTTTCGAGGCTGGCCACCCGCTGCTCGCGCGCCGCCAGCTCGCTCTCGGCGTCCGCGATGTCGGACTCGCGCTCCGCCAGGGTCTGCTTCATCGCCTCCAGCTCACTATGCGCCTTCTCCAGCTCCTGCGCGCGCCGCTCCTCAAGGGTGCGCAGGTTCTGCAGCTCCTCCTCCAGCTTCTTCTGCTCGTCCACGGCGTTTTCCTGCTGCGACATGAAGTGCTGCAGCTTCGCCTGGAGCTGGGCCACCGTGTCCTGGAGCGTCTCCTTCTCGATCGCCTCGGCCTGCCGCCGCTCGAGCGTGTTTTTCAGCTTGCTCGCACGCCCCGTCTCCTCCGTCAGCAGCTGCGCCAGCTGCGAGGCCTGCTCCATGTCCAGCAGGTCGTCCAGGTCGTCCCCCGCCGCGCGCATCAGGGAAAGGCGGTGCATCAGCTTCTCGCACTCGTGCGCCGCCTCGTCCGTGCGGCCCAGGGCCGCCAGGTTCTCCGCGCGCAGGCGCAGCAGCATGGGGCTGTTCGGGAGGAAGTGCCCCACGGACTCCAGCATGGCCAGCGCATCGGCGTGGCGCGCCTGCGCCGACAGCGTGACCACCGACTCAACCCGTGTCTCGACCTCGACTGGATGCATAAGCCAACTCCACCTGTGTTCCCGGCAAGACCCCCTGTAGCATAAGGATTTAGAAGGGGCTTTTTCCACTTGTCGCGGCCCCGCGGGCCAAGTCTGCTATGCTGTGCCCGGGACGGGCCGTCCGGAAAGGAGGTCGCCATGCCGGTTTTCAGGGAGGAGCAGCGGTATCCGCGCTGGGTGTATCTGCTTGCGGCGGCCGCGTTTTTCGGGGCGCTGTTCGCCGAGGCTGTGGAAACCCTGTCGTCCGGCCGGGGCGGCGGGCCCTATGAGTGGATCCCCGGCGTTCTGGGGGCGACGGCGGGCATGCTGATCCTCAACCTTCTCTTCATGGCCACCGAGGTCACGCGCACCGAGCTCGTGGTGACCATGGGCCGGTTTTTCCCCCTCTACCGCCGGCGTGTGGCGCTGGCGGACATCCTGGAGGTCCGCGCCGTCACCTACCGCCCCCTGCGCGACGCCGGGGGCTGGGGCATCCGCTGGGGGCGTTTCGAGGGCAGCCGCTGCGCTTTCCTCAACGCCCGCGGCGACCGGGGGGTCTTTTTGAACCTCCGGAACGGAAAACGCCTCATCATCGGCTCCCAGAATGCCGAGGCGCTGGCGGAGGCTGTGTCGCGCGAGGCGGGCCTTTCGGCACAGGTTTGATAAGCCTTTCCGCCGTTGGCTATCATCGCGGACGCGGCAGCGCGCTGACATTGCCGCATTCCAACAGGAGGCCCCGACCCGCATGGCCCGCGTTGAACTGAGAAACCTGTGCAAGACCTATCCGGGCGGTGTTCAGGCGGTCCGGGACGTGAGCCTCACGGTGGAGGACGGGGAGTTTGTGGTGCTGGTGGGGCCGTCGGGCTGCGGCAAGTCCACCACGCTGCGCATGATCGCCGGGTTGGAGGAGGCCGACTCGGGGGACATTCTCATCGGGGACCGGGTGGTGAACGATGTCGCCCCGAAGGACCGCGACATCGCCATGGTCTTCCAGAACTACGCCCTGTACCCGCACATGACGGTGTACAAGAACATGGCGTTCGGGCTCATGCTGCGCAAGTATCCCCGGGCGGAGATCGACCGGCGGGTCCGCGAGGCGGCGGAGATTCTTGGCATCTCGGAACTGCTGGACCGGCGTCCCAAGGCCCTGTCGGGCGGGCAGCGGCAGCGCGTGGCCGTGGGCCGCGCCATCGTGCGCCAGCCCAAGGTCTTCCTGTTCGACGAGCCGCTTTCCAACCTCGACGCCAAGCTGCGCGTGCAGATGCGCGCCGAAATCTCCAAGCTTCACCAGCGCCTCGGCGCCACCATGGTCTACGTCACCCACGACCAGGTGGAGGCGATGACCATGGGCGACCGCATTGTGGTCATGCTGGACGGCGTGATTCAGCAGGTGGCCCCGCCGCTGGAACTGTACCGCCGTCCGGTCAACCGCTTCGTCGCGGGATTCATCGGCAGCCCGCCCATGAACATGATCCCCGGCCGGCTGGAACCGGAGGGGGAGGGGCTGGCCTTCACGAACGGCGACATCCGCCTGGCCGTGCCGCCGGAGAAGGGGGCGCGGCTCCAGGGCCTTTCCGGGCGGCCGGTGGTCCTCGGCCTCCGGCCGGAGCATCTGCGGGCGGGCGTCCCCGGACAGGGGCGCCCCGGCGCGGTCATCCATGCGGTGGTCGAGGTGGTCGAGCCGATGGGTTCGGAAATCAACCTGTACCTCAACGCAAAGGGCGTCGTCCTCAACGCCCGGGTCCACCTGGACCGGGAACCCGACGTCAACGCGCCGTACGCGTTGGACGCGGACATGGGCGCGGCGCATTTCTTCGATGCGGACACCGGAAACACCCTGGTCTGAGCCGCCGGAATGCGGCGCCGACACCCCCTCCGGGATGGTCTTTGACATCCAGCGGATGTGCGTCCACGACGGACCCGGCATCCGCACCGTGGTGTTTCTCAAGGGTTGCCCCCTGCGCTGCGCCTGGTGCCACAACCCCGAGGGCATGGACCCGCGCCCCCAGCTGCTCTACCACGCCGCCGCCTGCGTCCAGTGCGGAAAATGCGCCGAAGTCTGCCCGGAGGGCGTCCACCGGTTTGACGCCGAAACGGGGCACCGTCTCGACCGGTCGCGGTGCCGGGCGTGCTTCGCCTGCGTGGACGCCTGCTGCACGGGGGCGCTGACCCGCACGGGCCGCGACATGACCGTGGCCGAGGTGATGGCGGAGGCGCTGCGGGACAGGCCGTTCTACGACGCCACCGGCGGCGGGATCACCCTCAGCGGCGGCGAGCCCCTGGCCCAGCCCGCCTTCGCGCGCGCCCTGCTGGCCGCCGCGCGCGCGGCGGGCGTGCACACCTGCGTGGAGACTTCCTGCGCCGTTCCCTGGGCCGCCCTCAAGGGGGTGCTGCCTGTGACGGACCTGTTCCTGGCGGACCTCAAGGAGACGGACCCCGCGCTGCACGCGCGTTACACGGGACGGGACAACCGCCGCATCCTGGCGAACCTCCGCGCGCTCGACCGCGCCGGGGCCGCGCTGGTGCTGCGGTGTCCCCTGGTGCCCGGCGCGACCCTGCGCGGGGACCATCTGGAGGCGCTGGCCGCCTTCGTGAAAAGCTTGCACCGTCCCCCGGAGGTGCATATCATGGCCTACCATCCGGGCGGTCTGGCGAAACGGGAACCCCTCGGCGGCGTGCCGCCGTTGCCGCCGCCGCCCGGCGTGCCCATGCACTGGCAGGAGGCGGAGGCCGCCGCGGAGCGGCTGCGCCGGCTCGGCGTGGGCAGGGTGCGCGCCGTGTAGCGGAACCAGGACCGGAGAAACGACCCCATGCGCGAAATCCAGCTGATCGAGACCTTCCTCGCCGAGGCCGCGGAATATGTCCGGGAAAAGTACGGCCGCCGCGAGATGATCACCGTGGCCTCCAAGGGCGACCCCAGCGACCTGCTG
>JAKPUV010000388.1 GCA_029554925.1 Candidatus Hydrogenedentota bacterium
CGCCTCGAGCACGGGCAGGCCAAAGCCCTCCATGAGGCTCGGCCACACGAAGCCCGCCGCCCCGCCCAGCAGCGCGGGCAGGTCATTGTCAGGAACATGGTCCAGCCGTTTCAGCCGCTCCGGACGGCGCACGCCGCGCAGGGCCGCCTCTATCGGTCCGGTCTTCCAGCCGCCGCGCCCCGCAACGACGAGCCCCGGCATGTCCGGCTCCCCGGCGATGCGGTCCCAGGCCTCCACAAGGCGCGCCACGTTCTTGCGCGGTTCCAGGGTGCCCACGAAGAGGAAGTAGCGGTCGGGAAGCCCAAGGCGCGCTTTCAGGCGCGCGGTGTCCTCCGGTTCGGGCGGCCGAAACCGCGCGTCGCATCCCAGGGGCACCACGCGGATGCGGTCCTCCGGCACGCGGAGAAGGCCGCGCACATCGTCCGCCGTGGCCTGGGAGTCCGCGAGAATCAGGTCCGCCCGCGCGGCGGCCCCGGCGATGAACACGCGGTAGTAGAGCGTCTTCGCGGCGGGGAACCATTCCGGGTGGCGCAGGAAGCATAGGTCGTGGACCGTGACCACGAGGGGGCGGGTCCGGATGAGCGGCCCGGTGGACGCGGGGTAGTGCAGCACCTGCGGGCCGAAGCGCCGCACGAGGTCCGGGAACCCGCGCGCCTCCGACAGGAGACGGCCCCCCCCGCCTTCGGGAAAGGGGACGGCGGTCACGCGGGGATGCGCCGGGGGGGCGCCCGCCCCGGCGGGCCAGGCCAGCACCAGCTCCAGGTCCGCGTCGGCCGCGGGCAGGGCGCGGCAGAGTTCGGCGGCGTGGCGGCCCGTGCCGCTGCGGTTGCCGGCCTGGAGGGCGTTCAGGAGCACCCTCATGGCGCGAGCCTCCGGTAGACGTCCAGCGTGCGGCGGGCGGCCTCGGCCCAGGTGAACCGCGCGGCCCGCGCAGGGCCCTGCGCCCGCAGCCGAGCCGCGGCATCCGGCGTGTCCAGCACCTCGCTTATCCGGTCCGCGAGGGCGTCCGCGTCCGCCGGCGGGAAATACAGCGCGGCGTCTCCGCCCACCTCGGGCAGGCAGGAACTCTCCGACGCCACGGCGGGGCAGCCGCAGGCCATCGCCTCGGCCAGCGGCAGGC
>JAKPUV010000387.1 GCA_029554925.1 Candidatus Hydrogenedentota bacterium
CGCGCCCGACTCGCCCCACAAGATCAGCCTGAGCGCGTCGTTCAGCGACGTGGGCATCGGGCTGCGCGGCCGGGTGCCCGCCGAGGCGCCCGCCCCCGGCGGCGGCAACCTGTTCAACGAGACCGTCACCCGCGACATCACCCCCGCGCCCGACGCCGGGCTGGTGGTCGAGGCGGCCAACGGCAACGTCCGCGTCGAGGGCCACGACGGCCCCGGCGTCACCGTCACCGCCACGCGCATCGTGTGGATGGGCGCGGCCGCCGCGGCGGCCGTGGACGCGCTCGCGGCGCTGCAGCTCCAGGTGCAGGAGGAGCCGGGCCGGGTGGCGGTCCACACCCTCGCCGACCCCGACATGGCCCGCTTCGGCTGCACCGACTGGCGCGTGGACCTCGCCGTGAAGGCCCCGCGCGGCACCCCCCTGCGGATCAACGCGGCCAACGGCCTCACCGAGGTCGCCGGCATGGCCGCCGAGGTGCGCGTGACCCAGGCCCAGGGCGAGGTCGCCGTGGACGGCCTCACCGGAAACGCCGTCCTCTCCAACCAGAAGGGCCCCGTCCGCCTGGCCGACTGCGCCGGGGGCGCGGAGGTCTCCGCCCGCTTCGGCGACGTCACCGTGGCCCGCTGCGGCGGTGCCGTCTCCGTCCAGAGCGTCGAGGGCGGCATCGTGGTGGACACGCCGCGCGGCCCCGTCACCGCCCGCAGCGCCGGGGGCGCCATCCGGCTCATCTCGCTCGAGCCCCTCGCGGGCGACATGGACCTCAAGGCCGACCCGGGCGCCGTCAGCGCGCTGGTCGCCCCCGAGTCCAGCGCCGACTTCACCCTGCGCGCCGAGGGCGGCCGCGTCCAGAGCACCGTGCCCCTCACCGGCGCCCTAGCGGGCGACCGCCAGGAGTTCACCGGAAAACTCGGCGAGGGGAAGCACAAGGTCGTCATGGAGGCCAAAGGCGGGGACGTGGCGCTGAACTGACGGGGGGGGGCGGACACCCGGCCCTCCCTGCCTATCAAGGAGCTGCGCGCTGTGTGGACCCGGGGCCAACGAGTTCTCAGCAGCCTCTTCCCCGCGCGGCGAACCGATTCTTCCTTTCCCGCGGCCCCGGGATTACGGCGCGTCCTCCCCGGGTTCCCCTCCGGGCACGGGGGGCTCCTTCTTCATGCGCGCGGTTTTGGGGACCAGCAACGTCAGCGGCGACGGCAGTCCCTTGCGCGCCGCGTGACGCAGCCACGCGTTCATCCCCACAAAGACCAGCGCGACCACGAGCAGGAGGGCAAAGGAGGGGAGGAGGCCGGTTTCGGACCCGGTCCCGGGCTTCGGGGCGGGATTGGTCCAGACAGCGACGAGGATGCACCCCGCCACCGCCGCGCAGAAGACCGCATTGACAATGCG
>JAKPUV010000394.1 GCA_029554925.1 Candidatus Hydrogenedentota bacterium
ACGCCGGCGCGGACGTGTTGTCCAGCCGGTCCATGTCGCGCAGGTAGGGGGCCTTGCCCGCCGCCGCCTGTTTTTCCGTCACTTCCGCCACGGGAGTCTTCCTTGTCACGCCTGCGCGTGTTCGGCCTTCACCCAGTCATAGCCCTTCTCCTCCAGCTCCAGCGCCAGCTCGCGCCCGCCGGCCTTGATGCTCTGCCCCTTGTAAAGGACATGCACGAAGTCCGGGGTGATGTAGTCCAGCAGGCGCTGGTAGTGCGTCACGAGGACGAAGGCGCGGTGCGGCGAGCGCAGTTTGTTGACCCCCTCGGCCACGATGCGCAGGGCGTCAATGTCGAGCCCCGAGTCCGTCTCGTCGAGGATGGCCAGGCGCGGCTCGAGCACCGCGAGCTGGAGGATCTCGTTGCGCTTCTTCTCGCCGCCGGAGTAGCCGGAGTTGACGAAGCGGTCCGCGAACGCGGGGGGGATCTGCACCTGCGCCATCTTCTCCTCCAGCAGTTCCGAGACGTCCATGGCGTCCAGCTCTTCCAGCCCGCGGCTCTTGCGGGTCTCGTTGAGCGCCGCCTGGAGGAAGGAGCGGTTGGTCACGCCGGGAATCTCCACGGGATACTGGAACGCGAGGAAGACGCCCGCGCGGGCGCGCTCTTCGGCGGGCAGCTCCAGGAGGTCCTGGCCGAGGTAGGAGACCCGGCTCTTCTCCAGGTCCACGTCGTAGGCCTCGTGGCCCGCGAGGACCTGGGCCAGGGTGCTTTTTCCGGAGCCGTTGGGCCCCATGATGGCGTGCACCTCGCCCTCGTTCACTTGCAGGGTGATCCCCTTGAGGATTTCGACCCCCGCCACCGAGGCGTGCAGGTTTTGGATGTCCAGCAGCATTATCCGACGCTCCCTTCAAGGCTGACGCTGAGCAGGCGGGACGCCTCCACGGCGAATTCCATCGGCAGGTGGTCGAAGACCTCCTTGCAGAACCCGTTCACCACCATCGAGATGGCGTCCTCCGTCCCGATGCCGCGGGACTGGCAGTAGAAGAGCTGGTCCTCGCTGATCTTCGAGGTGGACGCCTCGTGCTCCACCGACGCGGACGGGTGGCGC
>JAKPUV010000390.1 GCA_029554925.1 Candidatus Hydrogenedentota bacterium
CGCGCGTCATAGTGGCCGGGACACTGCGCGGGGGGCAGCAGGACAAAGGGTACCGCCTCCATGCCCGTGATATCCGCCACCGCGTTCGCGAGGTGGGCGGTGCCCGCCACCATGCCGTCCGGGGCCGCCACGGCCCCGCAGGCCGCCAGCAACGCCGCCGCCAGCAGTGCCAGGAAAGGTGGGTGCGCGCGCCGCACATTGCCCATGGGCCGCTGCCAGGTGTGGAGCAGCACCAGGCCGGCCTCCGACAGCCGAGCGATGTCGCCGGGGCGCGCGTCATAGTGGCCGGGACACTGCGCGGGGGGCAGCAGGACAAAGGGTACCGCCTCCATGCCCGTGATATCCGCCACCGCGTTCGCGAGGTGGGCGGTGCCCGCCACCATGCTGTCCGGGGCCGCCACGGCCCCGCAGGCCGCCAGCAACGCCGTCGCCAGCAGTGTCAGGAAAGGTGGGCGCGCGTGCCGCATCAGTAGAGCCCGAAGTGGCCGTTTTCACGGAGGATGCCCGCGTCCTCCACCAGCGGGAAGCGGGTGGGGTAGCGGATGAACTCGGCGTGGCCGTCCATGTACAGCACATTCGACCCGCCGGGGATGTGGTTGAACACGGCGCTTCCCGCGGTGGACGCCCCCTCTGAGGGGTTGCCGAAGGTGTCCCACTGCACGGGGATTTCGCTCTGCGCGCTGGCCGCCGCGCCGGGGTTGTTGATGTCCGTGATGAGGAAGCGCTCCACGCCCTCGCGCAGGCGCAGCATTTCCGTCCCGCCCGCCGTGCCCGTGGCCGCCGCGCGGTTCACCATGCTGGGCCACGCGCCGTCGTCCAGCGAAAGGTCCTGGGTGAAGTCCTTGATGCGGACGGGCGTCGTGAGGCCGGGAATGGTGACGACCGCCGTGAAGGGTTTTGCGCCCATGGCGCCCCACAGGCCGTAATACTCCGCCGCGTTCGTCGCCACATAGCCCTTGTACGCGTAGGAGCGGCCCAGCCGCGCGCTCTGAAAGAAGTTCTCCGCCACCCGGTCCCCGGCTGCGCGGGCGTCCGCCACCCACGAGTCGAAGTTCCCCGAATCCGGCAGGCGCGTCGCCACAAACTGCCCCGCCGCGTCCACCCCCGCGTCCGACGGGCACTTTGCCGTCTCCAGATCGGAGAGATACTCGGGGTACACCGCCTCCGCCGACGGCGAGCTCAGCAGCGTCATGCCGTTCATGAACGGGTTTCCGAAGGGCGCGCAGGGCGGGAACTGCCCGCCGCCGCTCTCGTTCGCGTACATCTTGAACACCAGCCCGAACTGCTTCAGGTTGTTCTGGCAGGACGAGCGCCGCGCCGCCTCGCGCGCCCGCGCCAGCGCGGGCAGCAGAATCGCCGCCAGGATCCCGATGATCGCGATGACCACCAGCAGCTCGATAAGCGTGAATCCGTTCCTGCGCATGGGTCCTGCTCCTTCCTTCGTCCGTGCGTCGGTATTACGAATGAACAGGAAAATAATACCACGCGCCGGGAGGGGAAACAAGCGCCAAGCTCCGGGATTTGTCAACGACAGAGGGACGTTGGCAGGCGGCGCGCCTCCGCCATGCCCCCGCGCGGGCCTGCCCGCGCGCGAAAGACAGGGGTTGACACGCGCCCCCGTTTCCGATATACTCGCAAATAGGAATCATTCTTATGAAAATCCCAAAGGAAACGGTGGACCGGCGCATGGCGTTCTTCCGGGAGGCCTGCGAGCGCATCGGCATTAAAGTCACGCACCAGCGGCTGGAGATTTTCCGCGCCGTCGCCTCGACGGAGGAGCATCCGGACGCCGTGTCGGTGCACCGGCAGGTG
>JAKPUV010000403.1 GCA_029554925.1 Candidatus Hydrogenedentota bacterium
TCACGCCTTTTCTTGCGGGCAGGGTCATCCGCCGGACCCCGGGGGCGTCTTCCGGGGCGCTCATCGTGATCTTATCACAGCGGCTGATGCCAACCCCCTGTCCGGACTTTCGCAGCCGGGATATTTAGGAGGCGGTTGGCGGGTCTTCCCCGCCCAGGAAGCGGTGGATGCTTGCGGCGGCGATGCGGCCCTGTCCCATGGCGCTGATGACCGTGGCGGCGCCGGAGACGATGTCGCCGGCGGCGAACACGCCGCGCACGGAGGTCTCCATGGTGTCGGGGTTCACGACGATGGTCCCCCACTTGGAGGTTTCGAGGCCCTCCATGGTCTGGGGGATGAGGGGGTTGGGCTTGTTGCCGATGGCGATGATGACGGTGTCGGCGGGGATGCGAAACTCGGACCCGGGCACCTCGACAGGCCGGCGGCGTCCGGAGGCGTCGGGCTCGCCGAGCTCCATGCGCAGACACTCGATCTCGGTGACGCGGTGGCGGGCGTCGCCGTGGACGCGTATGGGGGCGGTGAGCATCTGGAACTTGACGCCCTCCTCGCCGGCGTGGTGGACCTCCTCGGCGCGGGCGGGCATCTGCTCCTTGGCGCGGCGGTAGACGATGGTGACGTCGGCGCCGAGGCGCAGGGCGGTGCGGGCGGAGTCCATGGCCACGTTGCCGCCGCCGACGACGACCACGCGCTCTCGCTTGATGGGCGGCGTGTCGAAGCGGGGGAAGAGGTAGGCCTTCATGAGGTTGGACCGGGTGAGGTACTCGTTGGCGCTGTAGACGCCGACGAGGTTCTCGCCGGGGATGTTCATGAACGACGGCAGGCCTGCGCCGCTGCCCACGAAGACGGCGTCGTAGCCCTCGTCCTCCATGAGCTCGGGCACGGTGCTGTTGCGCCCGACGACGAAGTCCATGACAAAGGTGACGCCGAGCTTCTTGAGGAAGTCCACCTCGGACTTGACGATGGCCTTGGGCAGGCGGAACTCGGGGATGCCGTAGGTGAGCACGCCGCCGGGCTCGTGAAGGGCCTCGAAGATGGTGACCGCGTGGCCGAGCTTGATGAGGTCGCCCGCGACGGTGAGCCCGGCGGGTCCGGCGCCGACGATGGCTACCTTCTTCCCGGTGGCGGGCGGCAGTTCGGGGACTTCCATCTCGCTGTTGAGGCGCTCATAGTCCGCCACGAAGCGCTCCAGCCGGCCGATGGCGACGGGTTCGCCCTTGACGCCGAGGATGCAGACCTTCTCGCACTGCTCCTCCTGCGGGCACACGCGGCCGCACACGGCGGGGAGCGAGTTCGTCTCCTTCAGCTTGTGCGCCGCCTCGATGAACTTGCCCTCCTTGACCAGGCCGACGAAGCCGGGGATGTCGTTCTGGACGGGGCACCCCTCCACGCAGCGGGGTTTCTTGCACTGGAGGCAGCGTCCGGCCTCCAGCATCGCCGTCTCGATGCTGTACCCGTGGGGCACCTCCTCGAAATTGTGCGCGCGGTCCTCCGGCGCCTGCTCCGGCATCGCCTGCCGCGGAACCTTCTTGCTTTCAGCCATGACTTTCGACCTCGTCCCTTGACCCGCGCGGGCGCGGGGTGTTGTGCTTTCAGGCGTGGCAGCCGCAGCCGCCGGGGTGGTGAGGATGCGCGCCGACCGACGCGGTGCGCCCCACGCTCTGGATTTCCGCCGCCGAGTACGCCGACCGGCGGTCCTTCACCTCGTCCCAGTCAATCTGGTGGGCGTCGAAGAAGGGGCCGTCCACGCAGGCGAACTTGATCTGGTCGCCGACGGTGATGCGGCACGCGCCGCACATGCCCGTGCCGTCCACCATGATGGGGTTCAGCGAGGCCAGCGTGGGAATGCCGTACGGCGCCGTCTCCTGCGCCGTGATCATCATCATGAAGGGGCAGCCGACCGCGACGACCAGGTCCACCTTCTCGCCCGCGGCGAGGCGCTCCTTGAGCACGTCGGCCGCGTGGCCCTTGACGCCGTTCGACCCGTCCATGGTGGACTGGATGAACTCGTCGGAGACCCGCTCCAGCTTGTCGCGGTGGTATTCCAGGTACCACGAGCGCGCCTCGGCGACGGAGATGACCCGGTTGCCGGCCTCCCGGAACGCGCGGGCGGCGGGGTACATGGCGCCGATGCCGTAGCAGCCGCCCAGCAGGACCACGGTGCCGTGGTTGCGGATGTCGAGGGGGATGCCCAGCGGGCCGGTCACATGGGCCAGGCACTCGCCCGGCTCCATGAGGCAGAGCTTGCGGCTGCTCTGGCCCTTTTCAAGCACGACGAAGGTGATGGTGCCCGCCTCGGCGTCCCAGTCGCACAGGGTGTAGGGCACGCGCTCCGAGAGGGCATCGGCCATGACGATGGCGAACTGCCCGGCCAGCGCCTTGCGGGCCACCTCCGGCGCGTGCACGACT
>JAKPUV010000407.1 GCA_029554925.1 Candidatus Hydrogenedentota bacterium
CGCCGCGCGTTCCTGGAGGGACGGCGCACCTACATCGGCGGCACCGACGTGGCCGCCATCCTCGGAATCTCGCCTTGGTCCAGCCCGCTTCAGGTCTGGCGCGAGAAGACGAACCCCGTCCCGGAGACAGACGGCAGCTCCCTCGCCATGAGGCGCGGGCTGGCGCTGGAAGACTTCATCGCGGACGAGTTCGCCCGGGCCAAGCCGGGACTCGTGACCTACCGGCCTCGGCCGTTCGTGCGCACCGATTGGGGATTCCCGGCGGGAGCGTCGGTGGACCGCATGGTGGCGACCACGGAGCACCCGCGCACGCCGGTCGCCATCCTGGAGGCCAAGACCGCGTTCAAGTACGGCTGGCGGGACTGGAACGAGGAGACGGGCGAGCTGCCCGACGCCTACTACATCCAGCAGCAGTGGTATCTGGCCGTCACCGAGCTGCCGCTGTCCTACGGGGCCGCAGACATAGGCGACCCCGGGGCGCTCCGCATCATCCCAACCCGGCCGGACCGGCGCATCCAGCGCCGCTGCATCGAGGCGGCGCGGGAGTTCTGGGAGCGGCACGTTCTGACCGGTCAGCCGCCGCAGCCGAACGGCTCGGACGGAGACGCGGCGGTCCTGCGCGACCTCTACCGGGACCCGCTCCCGGACCCGGCCGTACCGCTGGACGACCCCGAGGCGGCGCGGCTGCTCCGGACGTACCTCGAAGCCAAGGGCACGGCGGACTCCGCCAAGCGCGAGGCCGAGTCGGCGAAGCAACAGCTCTGCGCCCTCATGGGCGAGCACGAGAAGGCGCTCGTGGACGGCTACCTGCTGACCTGGAAGACGCAGCGCCGCACCACGCTTGACACGAAAGCACTCCGGGACGCGCACCCGGCCATCGCGGACGAGTTCTCCCGCACGACCGAGACGCGCGTCTTCGGTACTCCCAAGGAGACCAAATGACTGACTCACAGGCCGTCGCTACGCGTGACGCACAGGCTCCGGCAAGGAACGGCACGCCGCAGAGCGTGCTGGA
>JAKPUV010000408.1 GCA_029554925.1 Candidatus Hydrogenedentota bacterium
GGTCAGGCTGACGGGCACGCCGGGCACGCTGAGCTGGTCGGGCAGGGTGAGGTAGACGTATTCCAGCTCGTTGGACGCGTTGAGCCTGCGGTCGCTGGGCGTGATGTCGCCGTCGCCGTCCATGTCGAGGGGCACGGAGAGGGCGGGCAGCGGCAGGGTGAGCCGGTAATCGGCGATGACGGTGGGGTTGTCCGGGTCCTGTTCGCGGATGACGGCGCCGGAGGCGTCCACGGTGTAGACGAAGGCGCCCAGCTCGAAGTTGCGGCGGATTTCGCCCTCGTCGGTGGCCTCCAGGCCCGCGCCGATGATGGAGGACGGGAGGGTGGCCTGGTTGTCGGCGTAGCCGTCGAGGTCGTTGTCAATGCCGTCGAGCGAGAGGTCCACATCCTTGGGCAGGGGGGTCCAGACGCTGTCGCGGAGACCGTCGCCGTCGCTGTCGAAGTCGGCCCAGAGGTCCACGAAATTGGCGGGGAAGAACTCGCCGCCCTGGGGGGTGAAGGGCTGGAAGGTGGACCCGTCGGGCCGCTCGACGATGACGGGCCCGGCGAAGTCGGGGGTGACGAAGGGGTACATGCGGTCCATGTCGCCGGCGGTGCCGTCGCCGTTGACGTCGGCGGCCAGGTCGAAACGCTCGAAGCGCTCGGGGCGCCCGGCGGCCTGGAGGGCGTTGTTGATGTCCGTGAGGGTAAGCAGGGTGCCGTCGGCGGCGGCGAGGCGCATGTCGTCGGCCGTGGCGTAGAGGAGGTTGGTCTGGCCGCTCCACCGGGGCACGGCGAGCCAGGCGGCGGTGCGCGGGCCGCGGAAGAGGGGCTCGCGGGGGCCGTCGGGCGTGGGGCTGGCCGAGGCGCCGTCGCCCCGGTAGAACTGGGCGTAGAGGAGGCCGCCGGGCAGCAGGCCGGCGCCGCGCAGGGCGCGCTCGACGGGCTCGAGGGTGAAGGCCGTGCGGCCGCCGGCCCAGGGGGGAATGCCGTCCACCCAGGTCCACTCCTTGCCCGCGAAGGCGGCGCCGTTGAACAGGGTGCGCCAGGCGTGG
>JAKPUV010000409.1 GCA_029554925.1 Candidatus Hydrogenedentota bacterium
CGGACCCGGAGTACCAGGACATCGCCATGCTCTACACCCCCGTGTGGAACGGGTTTGTGGAGGGGCCCACCTGGGGCGCGTGGTGGATCCAGAACAGCTACGGCCCCACCTACTGCGCGCTGCCGTTCTTCACGGAGCCGCACACCACCTTTCTGCAAAACGCGCAGGACCTGTGGTTCTCCCACATCGGCGACGGAAAGACGGCGGGGGAGAAGGGGTGGGTCGGGCCGGACGGCTGCCTCTGCGACGCGGCGGCGCCCACGCTGGTGTACCACAAGCAGGGCGACGGGCGCATTGACATCCACGACTGGGGCATGGAGTTCACGGCGGCCGGCGTGGTCATGCAGGCGGAGCTGCTCCTCATCAGCCGCGACGCCGCCGCCGCCGCGCGCTACCTGCCCCTGCTGGAGCGCAGCGTCCATTTCATCGAGACGCGCCGCGACCCGGAGAACGACCTGTTTCTTGCGGGGCCGGCGGGCAACCTGCTGGCGCCCAGCCACGCGGGCTGGAAGAAGCCCGACGGCACCTACGGCATGTCCTACCTCACGGGACTGTCGGTGACGTACATCGCGGCGCTCGACCGGCTGGTGGAGCTGGAGAAGCTGGCGGGGAACGCGGAGAAGGCGGCGCTGTATGCGGGCCGCCGCGATTCGGCGCGGCGGGGGCTCGCGCGGATGGAGACGGACGAGGGGTACTTCATCAAGTCCCTGGACCCCGACGGCACGCGGCACGGCGTCTACGGCGCGGAGAAGCACGGCTATTTCGAGGCCGTCTGCAACCATGACGCCATGGCGTTCAACATTGTGGACGACGCGCAGGCGAAAAGAATCTACGACAAGATCGCGTCCATCCCCGGGCTGCGCCCGCATGATGTCATCATCACCAACTATCCCGGACTGGACGACATGTACACGGAGCCCAAGGACTGGCTGTGGTCCTTCGGCACCTGGGTGAACGGCGGCCACTGGACCACGGCCGAGGCGCGCATGATCCTGGGGTACTGCCGCGTGGGGGCGCACGACGACGCGCGGCG
>JAKPUV010000410.1 GCA_029554925.1 Candidatus Hydrogenedentota bacterium
TGGACCCGAAGGGCATGGTGATGATCCCCGGCAACGAGATCTCGGCCAAGGGTCCGCACCTGCTGCATGTGAACGCCACAAAGAAGATCGAGCCGGACCGCGACCGCCAGAAGGTGCTGGACGCCATCGCCGCCGACCGCGGCTTTGCCGTCATGAACCACCCCAACTGGACCAAGAACTACAACCATTGCGACCTCGCGCTGCTGGAGCAGTTGAACGGGTACGCGGGCATCGAGATTTTCAACGGGGTCATTCTGGTTCTGGAGGGCAGTGAGTACGCCACGGACAAGTGGGACCGCCTGCTCGCCCAGGGAAAGCGCGTCTGGGGCTTCGCCACGGACGACAGCCATGACAACGGCCACCGGGGTCTCGGCTGGGTCATGGTGCAGACCGGCGACCGCACCCCGGACGGCATCGCGGACGCCATGCGGCGGGGCAGCTTCTACGCCAGCACGGGAGTGACCTTCGACGAGATCTCCGTGGAGGGGCTGACGGTGCGCGTGCGCGCGGCGAACGCGCAGAAGCTGCGCGTCTTCGGGTCCCTCGGCCGCATGCAGGCCACCGCGGACGGAACGGAGATCACCCACACTGTCAACCCGGAGAAGGCCGGAAACTACGTCCGCGTGGAGGCCTACGGCGCGGGTTCCGCCATCGCCTGGACGCAGCCCCTGTTCGTGAAGAACTGATTCGCGCGGCCCCATGACCGCAAACGCAGGAGGAGGAACCATGTCCCGCTTCGTTTGTCTTGCCGTTTTTTCCCTGGTGGCCGCGCCCGCCCTCTCCGCGCAAGACGCCGCCCCGTTCACGGCGGAGCTGGTCTCGTGCGCCAAGATATGGAATGAGGCGCCGCACAACGCCTTCACCGGCCTGATCCACCGCGGCGGCGAGTGGTTCTGCGTGTTCCGCGAGGGCCAGGGCCATGTGTCGCCCGACGGCGCCCTGCGGGTGATCACCTCGAAGGACGGGGAGACGTGGGTCTCCGCCGCACGGATCACCTCGGACACGGCGGACCTGCGCGACGCGCAGATCACCGAGACGCCCGACGGCCGCCTGATGCTCACCGGCGCGGCGGCGTGGCACACGCCCAAACCCGCCACCCACATGACGATGGCGTACTTCTCCAAGGACGGCCGCGAGTGGACCCCCGGCGTCGAGATCGGCGAGCCGGACTACTGGCTCTGGCGCGTCATCTGGCACAAGGGCACGGCCTACGGCGTCGGCTACCGCACCACGAAGGGCACGCGCGGCACGCGGCTCTACAAGAGCGCCGACGGCGTCACCTTTGAGACCCTGGTCCCCGAACTGGTGACGGACGGCGAGGCCAACGAGTCGTCCATCCAGTTTCTGGCCGACGACACCGCGGTGTGTCTCCTGCGCCGCGACGCGGGCGGCAACGGGCTGGTGGGCACGGCGCGGCCGCCCTACAAGGAATGGGCCTGGAAGGACCTCGGACAGCGCATCGGCGGGCCGCATTTCATGGAGGTGCCCGGCGTCGGGTTTGTCGCCGCCGTGCGCCTGTATGAGCCCGCCGCGCGCACGGCGCTCTGCGCCCTTGACCCGGCCACCGGCGCGTTCCAGGAAATCCTCGCGCTGCCCTCCGGCGGCGACACCAGCTACCCCGGCCTCGTCTGGAAGGACGGCCTGCTCTGGGTGAGCTAGAGCATATTATTAAATCACGCCTACGCCGCAGTGAAAAAAATAGGCGCGTGCGTTTTCCGGGGTGACCCTGTCCAGGGCGTCGGCGATCGCCCCGATCAAGTCCTCCATCGTGCGCGCCTTTGCCCCGCGAAGCAGGGTCTTCACCTTGCTCCACATCAGTTCGATCGGGTTGAGGTCCGGGCTGTACGGGGGAAGGAACCACAGCTGCGCCCCCGCCGCCTCCAGCAGGCGCG
>JAKPUV010000416.1 GCA_029554925.1 Candidatus Hydrogenedentota bacterium
CTCGCTGGAGCGGCGGCTGGCGAACGGCGGCGGGCACACCGGCTGGAGCCGCGCGTGGATCATCAACTTCTGGGCGCGCCTGGGCGAGGGCGGCAAGGCCTGGGAAAACCTCCAGGCGCTCTTCACCAAGTCCACCCTGGAGAACCTCTTCGACACCCACGCCCCCTTCCAGATAGACGGGAACTTCGGCGGCGCGGCGGGCGTCGCGGAGATGCTCCTCCAGAGCCACGCGGGGGAACTGCACCTGCTGCCCGCGCTGCCCGCCGCCTGGAAGGACGGACAGGTGAAAGGGCTCCGCGCGCGGGGCGGATTCACCGTGGACCTGGCGTGGCAGGACGGCAAACTGACCTCGGCCACCATCACGCCGGACACCGACGGCCCCCTGCGGGTCCGGTACGGCGGCACGGTCCGAGACCTGGAGACAACCGCCGGGAAGGCGGTGGAGGAGACCTTCTGAGGGCGGGCGCCGCCATGAAAAGGGAGAACGCGCATTGTCGGGCGGCGAGGGAACGCTGGTAGAATAGACATGGTCACCTTTTGGGATCATGAGATGAACACAGACTTACAGATTGAGAGGGAAAAGCTGGTGCCGTTCTGCCGCGCGCAGGGCATACGGCGGCTGTCTGTCTTCGGGTCCGCCCTGCGTCCGGATTTCCGCCCCGACAGCGACGTGGACGTGCTGGTGGAGTTTCTCCCCGGAAACACTCCGGGGCTTATTGGAATGGGTCGCATGGAACGCGAGCTGGCGCACCTGTTCGGCGGAAGAAGGGTGGACCTGAGAACCCCTGAAGACCTGAGCCGGTATTTCCGGGCCGAAGTGCTCGCGGAGGCGGTGGTCCAATATGCGCAGGAATGACCTTTTCTGCCTAAAGCACATGCGGGACGCCCTGTAACGGCCCTCTCGCTACTTCTCCAAAGGAACGTTGGAGACGCCCTGGGTGCCGGGGTGGAAGAGGTTGTTGGAGAAGCGCAGCCCCTGCGGGCAGGTGGGGCATTCGTCCTTCTTTCCCCAGGCGCCGATGTACACCGCCCAGCGGTAGCGCGGCGCGGGCGTGGCGATCTTTCCGTCCTCCGGCACGCCGTCGCGGCCCGTGTCGTAGACCATGTTCCCCGTGACAATCACGTCGCGGAGGGGCGGATTCTCCGGGAGCTGGCCCTCGTAGAAGGCGAAGGCGTAGCTGCCCCCTTGGTCGTCCGTCGCGCCGCCCCAGTTCCAGTACTCGTTTCCATACCCGTAGTCGGTGATGATGTTGTTGGCGATGACCGTGCCGCCGTCCACATTTGCGGGGCGCGCCTCCTTCCCCTCCGCCGCAGGCTCCGCGGCGTGCGAGGCCGCGCCGGGGTTCATGAGGATGCCCCACAGGTCAATGCGCGACAGCAGGTTGTCCGACACGATGAGGTTCCGGCAGCCGTGGGTCATCTTGATGCCCATCATGCCCCGGTTCACCGTGTTGCCCGTCACCACGGCGTGG
>JAKPUV010000426.1 GCA_029554925.1 Candidatus Hydrogenedentota bacterium
GCGAAGGGCCGGTCCCGGTTTTCGCGCAGGAACGCCAGGGCGTAGTCCGCCTCCACGTCCGGGCGGTATTTCCCGACCAGGCGTTCCCCCTTCGGGACGGACGGCGGGGACTTCTTCAGCCGCTCCCGGAAGGCGCTGTCGGATTCGCCGGGCGCGGCGTAGAAGGGCTCCTCCTTGATGAAGTGCTTCCACCCGGTGTTGAAGCCCCGCCACAGGTCGAAGTAGTCCGGCACGGGCTCGACGCCGAGATGCCACTTGCCGATATAGGCGGTGCGGTACCCCGCGTCCCGCAGGGCGCGCGGCCACGCGAAATGGGCCGCAGGCAGGGGGATGTTGTTCTCGACCACGGAGGTGGCGTTCGGAAAGAGGCCGGTCACCATGCTGGACCGGCAGGGGGAGCACACGGGCTGGGTCGCGTAGCACGACGTGAACAGCGCGCCGCGCGCGGCCAGCGCGTCCAAATGCGGCGTCCGCGCCAGCGGATTCCCGGAACAGCCAAGCGTGTCGGCCCGCTGCTGGTCCGTGTTGATGAAGAGAACGTTGGGGCGGGGCGAAGGCTCGCCGGCCGCAGAACGCGCCCCGCCCGCGGCGAGGGCCGCCAGTCCGCCCGCCGCCGAAGCGCCGAGGAATCCCCTGCGGGTCAGGCCGTCGTTTCCCATGGCTTGCTCCTTTCCGCGCGGGGCGCGTTCAGGGCATTCTATTTCCCGCCGAGGTAGTTTTCCAGTTCGGCGAAGTCGGCGTCGTTCCGGGCCGGATCGAAGTTCAGGGCCGTCTCATACGTGAGCAGCTCCTGATGCTCCGCAGCCATGCGGCCGCGGAGTTCCTTGTCCGGGGCGGCGACATAGATGCCCACTACCGACCGGGTGTCGCTGACCTCCACGCCGCCGTCCTTCGCCGTCCAGGAAACGTCGTGCACGCCGTCGGCGTCCATGCGGAACACGTCGGCGGGCGCGCCCAGATACGCGGGCAGCGGGAAGGAGAACACGGCGGCCCGGGGCGCGCCGAACTGGAAGAGGCGGGCCTTGCGGTCGGCGTCGTAGTCGAGGTCCAGGGCGAAGAGCAGCGCCCCGCGCGGGCAGGCCACGGAGTTGAGGTCCCAGTCCAGTCTGCCGTCCGCCTTCTTGACGCGCTCGTGCCGGTAGGCGTCGCCCTCGAGCAGGAAGTCGTCCATCATCCGCATCTCGCGGCCCACGCGCCCCAGCTCGTCCATCGTGTCGCGCCACTTCACCAGCGTCTTGAGGCTCAGGTTGAACCAGTAGAGCGAGGTGATGCGGGTGGACAGGGCGTGGTGCGCCTGGAGGCGCAGCTCCTCCGGGGTGGGCGAGGTCCGCTTGCGGCCGCCGTAGACGCCCCAGCCCTCGTGCGGGCCCTGCGACCAGTACGCGCAGGGCATGGGCCGGCTCATCTCGCGCAGGGAGATGCACATGTCGGTGATGGTCTCCAGCGGGGAGCCCCAGTAGATCTTGCCGCCCGTCCACCGGTCGTACTTCCACCACGCGTCCGCCGAAGGCGCGGTGACGCGGTAGGCGTCGTAGTGCGTGAAGTCGCTCAGGCCCGCGTAGTCGCGCCAGACGCGCTCCTCGCTGTTGGTCAGGGTCGTGGCCAGGCGTGTGGCCGCATAGGGGTACAGCTTCTCCCACACCTCCTGCGGGGGCACGGGGCGCCCGCCGCCGTACTGCGGCTCGCCGAGGCACTCCACCCCGTGGATGCGCGGCAGCAGCTCGTCCGTGTCGTACTGCGCGGGATCGAGGCAGTTGAAGTACTTGAGCGGGTACTTCGCGTACATTTCGGTGTCCGTGTATCCCGGCACGGCGGCCATGTGCGCCGTGTTCACGTAGAAGCGCTTGAGTGCCTTGAGAAACGCCTCGCTCTTGAGCGCGTCATCGCTGCCCACCCAGCCGCCGGAAATGTCAAAGACCTCCTTGCGGACCCGAAGGTGGCCCCAGAGCGAGAATTCCGCACCGCCGGCGGCCACTGTGACCTCCACCACCGCGTAGGTAAGAGGAAGCGGGCCGGTCTTCGCGGTGAACCCGCCCCGGTCCTTCGCGGGAATGCTGTTGTGGCCGTTAAAGGGCGTGATCTCCGCGAGCGGCGGCTGCGCCGCCAGCACCCGCGGGTTCTTCGGGTCCAGGGGCAGCCACAGGCGGCACCCGCGCATCTCGAGCGGCGCGGATGCGTCGTTGGCCAGATGCACCACCAGCGTGTCGGGGCGGACATCCGCCTCCGGTCCGAGGAAGGTGATCGCGGAAATCCACCGCTCCGGCGCGGCG
>JAKPUV010000430.1 GCA_029554925.1 Candidatus Hydrogenedentota bacterium
TGCCGCGCCGCGGCCATCAGGACCCCGGGGCCCTTGATGGCGATCAGCCGCCCAACGGTGCCCACGGCAAAAGACCCTTCCGGGATGCCGAGGCTCCGGCGCGCCTCGTCCCTTGCGGCCTTCGCCGCCGCGAAGGGCGCAAGGTCGACGCCGCTGTGGATCGTGACGAACCTCTCCGCGGGCGCGATGCCGACGCGGAGGTGATCGGTCCGCTCCTGCTCCGTCAGCATCACGAGCCGGTCCGTGACGAGGGCGGAGAGCTTCTCGAGGAGCACGAAGAAGCGGGTCTTCGCGGGCCCGAAGTACCCCCAGAAGACGTGGCCGTGGGGGGTATGGAGGATGACCGGCACCCCCGCCAGCCAGGCCGCCCAGCGGCCGACGATCCCCGCCTTGGAGGTATGCGTGTGGACGATGCGGGGCCGTTCGCGCCGGAAGAGCCGCCAGAGGCGGAACAGGGCGGTCAGATCGTTGAGGGGGCTCACCCGCCTGACCAGTTCCGCCAGGGTCAGGATTTTGACTCCCCGGGCCCGTAGGCGTGCCAGGTTCTCCTCGACACAGGTGCGCTCTTCCGGGCCCATGTCGGATTCCTCCGACGCCCCGACGACCAGCTGGAGCTCGTAGGACCCCGGGTCGAGGCCCAGCGCCGTGAGGCAGGTGTTCTCGGCGGAACCGCCCTTGTCGAAACGGGTGATGACGTGGATGACGCGAATCCTGCTCATACGCCTCCTGCCATGTAGTTTTCGTGCCAGACCTGGAAAGCCACGAGGTTCCAGATCTGCCAGGAGAGGTCCCGGCGCCGCCGGCGGAAGTCCTCGACGAGACGCGCGACGGCCCGGGCGTCGAAGATCCCCTGGCGGCTGAGCCGCCCCGCCTCGAGCGTCTCGTCGATCAATCCGCCCAGCTCGTTGCGCAGCCAGGCCGAGACGGGCATCTCGAAGCCCCATTTCGGGCGGTTGTGCAGCAGGGGCGGCAGCAGGTCCTTGAAGGTCTCCACGAGGATGACCTTCCCGCGGCCGTTGCGCAGCTTCCGGTCCCCGCTGATGGAGAAGGCCAGCTCGCAGACCCGGTGGTCGAGGAAGGGCACGCGGACCTCCAGGGAGTTCAGCATGCTTGCGTGGTCGACCTTCCTGAGCATGTCGCCGGGAAGCGA
>JAKPUV010000435.1 GCA_029554925.1 Candidatus Hydrogenedentota bacterium
GCCCAGCGACGCCAGGCGCTCCTCGATCCTCTCGTACCCCCGGTCAATGTGGTAGACGCGGTGCAGGACCGTCTCTCCCTCGCCCGCCATGAGTCCGGCGATCACGAGGGCCGCGCTCGCGCGCAGGTCCGACGCCATGACTGGCGCGCCCGACAGCCCGGAAACGCCGCGCACAATGGCCGTGTTCCCGTCCACGCTGATGTCCGCGCCCATGCGCACCAGCTCCGCCACCTGCATGAACCGGTTCTCGAACACCGTCTCCCGGATGCGGCTCGCGCCGTCGGCGCAGGTAAGCATGGCCATGAACTGGGCCTGGAGGTCCGTGGCGAAGCCGGGGAAGGGCTGCGTGGCGACATCCACCGCCTTCAGCCCGTTCGGCGCCGCCACACGGATGCGGTTCGCCGCCGCCTCCACGGTCGCGCCCGCCTCCGACAGTTTGTCCAGAAAGACCGGCAGATGGTCCGCGTTCGCGTCCAGCACCGTCACGTCGCCGCGCGTGGCGGCGGCGGCGGCCAGAAAGGTGCCCGCCTCGATCCGGTCGGGAACCGCCGTGTGGTCCGCCCCGCCGAGGGCCTCCACGCCCACGACCGTGATGACGTCCGTTCCCGCGCCGGAGATCTGCGCGCCCATCGCGTTGAGGAAACGCGCCAGGTCCGCCACCTCCGGCTCCCGCGCCACGTTCACCAGCCGGGTGACCCCGTCGGCGCGCGTGGCCGCCATCATCAGCGTTTCCGTCGCGCCCACGCTGGGGAAGTCCAGCGTGAAGCGGGTCCCCCGGAGCTTGCCGTCGGCCAGCACATAGCCCTCGTCCAGGCGGATGTTCGCGCCCAGGGCCTCCAGCCCCTTCAGGTGGATGTCCACCGGGCGGGTGCCGATGGCGCATCCGCCGGGCAGCGACACGCGCGCCCGGCCGCACCGGGCCAGCAGCGGACCCAGCACGAAGAATGACGCCCGCATCTTCCGGACGAGGTCATAGGGCGCCTCGGGCTCCAGGACGCCGGAGGCGTCCATGATCATGTAGCGGCCCGTGAACTCCGTCCGCACGCCCATGTGCGACAGCAGCTTGTCCATGGAGAAGACATCGTGCAGACAGGGCACGTTGTGCAGCGTGCAGGGGGCCTCCGCCAGCAGCGACGCCGCCAGCAGCGGCAGCACCGCGTTTTTCGCGCCATGCACATGCACTGCGCCCCTCAGCGGGTTCCCCCCCCGGATTACGATTCGGTCCATTTCATGTTCTCCACCGATGACATCTTATATCCCCCGGGAGGCCCGTGGCGTTCCCGGAGGCCCCTGCAACAACAAAGGCCCAAAGCCGGTAAAAGCCTTGGGCCTGCGTCCGTTACGGTAATTCACTCACTGTGCGGGAGGGGCAGGCGCCGTCTCCGTCGTATGTTCCTCCGTCGCCGGGGCCGCCGCTTCGGGCGCGGGCACCGCCGCCGGAGCCGCCTCAACCGGGGCTGCGGGGGCCGCCTCGGCGGGCGCCGCCGCCGCGGGGGCCGCCTCCGGCACGGGGGTGGCCTCGACCACCACCGGCGCGGGCGCGGGCGCCGCAGCCGGCGCCGCAGTGTCCGCCGCAGGGGCCGCCGCGGGGGCTGCGGCATCCGTGGCCGCCGCCTCGGGCGCGGGATTCTGCTCCTCGAAGAGGGCGTTCATGTTCGCGATTTCCTCCTCGCTGACCGGCGCGGGCGCCGCGCTGCGGCCGACGCGTCCGGAGAGCGTGGACATGAGCAGGGCCAGCACCATGAAGACGCCGGCCGCCGCGTAGGTGATCTTCTGCGGGAGGCTCTTGGACGAGCGGGGGCCGAACACCGTGTCGCTGCCGCCGCCGACGCCGAAGGCCCCGGCGAACCCGGTGCCCTTGCCCTTCTGCAGGAGGACGATGACGATCAGCCCCAGGCAGGCGGGCAGATACAGCAGCAGGATCAGCCACCACAGCACGGTCGAGTTGAAAATTGCCTCAAGCATGGGTCAGTCAAGTCCTTTGTGGTCGGCGCCCCGGAGGGGCCGGTGTTTTTTAGCGGGCCGCCTTCACGATCGCGGCGAAGCTGTCCGCCTTCAGCGCGGCGCCGCCGACGAGGAACCCGTCCACGTTTTCCTTGGAGAACAGCTCGGCCGCATTGTCGGCCTTCACGCTGCCGCCGTACTGGATCCGGATCGCCGCCGCCGCGTCCGCGCCGAACAGCTCGGCCACGAGGGCCCGCGTGAACACGTGGACCTCCTCGGCCTGCTCGGGCGACGCCGTCTCGCCGGTGCCGATGGCCCACACGGGCTCGTACGCCAGCACCACGTTCGCCAGGTCGGCCGCCGTGAGGCCCTTCAGCCCCTCGACCACCTGCCGGCGGATCACGTCGTTCATGAGACCGCCCTTGCGCTCCTCAAGCAGCTCGCCGATGCAGAACATCACCTTCATCCCCGCCGCCAGGGCGAAGCGCAGCTTCTCGTTCAGCAGCGCGTCGGTCTCGCCCAGGATGTGGCGCCGCTCGCTGTGGCCGATGATCACCCACGCGCACCCGGCGTCCTGCAGGAACTGCGGGCTGATCTCGCCCGTGTACGCGCCGCTCGCCTTCACATAGGCGTTCTGCGCGCCCACCTGCACATTCGACCCAGCCGCCGCCTTCGCCACGGCGTCCAGCGCCGTGAACATGGGGCAGACCACCACTTCCACATTGTCCACGTCCGCGACAAGGGGTTTCAGCGCCTCCACCAGCGCCACGCCCTCCGCGATCTTCAGGTTCATCTTCCAGTTACCGGCGATGATCGGCTTTCTCACTACTGCATTCTCCCGCGGCACGCGCCGCCTTGCTGCGTTTTCTCCAGGGAAACAGACAGGGAATCCCGCCCCCCGCAACGCCTTCCAGAGGGGGCAAACGTGCCCCCAACCCCGGAAAACCCTGCGGACATTCGGCGGGATTGTGCCCCGCTACCCTATCACAATCCGGCGCGGCAATACAACTTGCACCGGTCGTGAGGGGCCGCCTCGGGTCATCTTGGAAGGTGGGCGCCCTGCGGCCGGCAAGACCGCAAATGGCTTGGCGACGGTTATTTCTTCGGAATTTTGGCCGGCGCGATGCGCGGGGTTTACCCGCGCGGCGCGTTCTGCTATAATCCCGCCGCCCCGGCCAATCAGGCAGGGGGCGGACGAACACCAGCAGAAAGGATTTTTCGCCGTGCCCATCAAATATTACTGCCCGAAATGTCACCGCCGCTTTCTGGAGTGGGGCGCGGAGAAACTCTCGCACACCTGTCCGAACCCGGAATGCGGGTCGGAGTCCCTGGTGCTCATGGAGTCCACCACGCTGGAGGCTCCGGAGAAGCCCAAGCTGAAGAAGGTCAAGCGCAAAAAGACCCCGCCCGTGATCCCCCTGGGCGATGACTTCGACGTGGATGAGGCGATGGTGGACATGCCGCTTGAGGACGAGGATTTCGAGGACGTCGAGGTGGAGGAGGAGGAGCTGGAGACGGAGGAGGTCGAGGAGACCGAAGAGGTGCTCGAGGAGACCGCGGACGACTTCGAGGAGGAGGCGGAGGCCACGGACGACCTGGAGGCCGACGACACCGAGGAGGAGATCGCCGACGATGATCTCGGCGGGGATCTGCCGCTGGACACGGAAGAACTCTAGGCCCCTGCACCAAAACCACGGCGCCCGGAACCCGCACACGCGGGTTCCGGGCGTCTTGCATCCAAAAGGGGGGAACGTCAGCTCCCGGGCTTCTCCTGCTCCCACGGCTCCTTGGGGGCGGGTTCCTCCGCCAGGGAGACGTTGATCTTGTCGTACTGGTAGGAGACCTTCACCACAGGGGCCGCGTCCTTAAACTCCTTGCGGAAGAACCCGGCCAGGGTCGCCTCGGCGGGGACGGTCACGGTGACCCCCCGTCCGGAGGCGGGCAGGGAGCGCACACCGTCCTCAAACACCACCGCGCACTCCATCCGCTTGGCCAGATCCTCCAGCACATCAATCAGGTCGCGGTTCTCATAAGAGAGCGGGGTCTCCGGCACGGGCGTGGTGATTTTCCGGTGGAAGTCCGCGGCAAGCTCCTCGCCGAGCATGACGTCCGAGGCGTTGGATGACGTGCCGGCCGGGCTGGGCACGGGCGCGGGCGCGGGCGCGTTGGACCGTTCGACGGACACGACCTGCCTGCGGGGGATCTTCATGGCCGGCTGCCCCGGAACGACCTCCACCTCGACGGCGCTCGGGGTTTCCCGAATCACACGGGCGCCGCGCAGCTGTTTTCCGTTCTTAAGGGTGACGACGTCCCCCTCGATCGGCGTGCCGGTGGAGCCGCCCTCCGCTTCGGCCGGTTCCGCGTCCGCGCCGGCGTCGGGGGATCCGGCGTCCGCCGCCGGGGCCTCCGGAGCGGGGGCGGGCGGATCCTGCGCCCAGACCGCGGCGGGCGCGCACAGCAGCGCGGCCAGCACAAGCATGCAAGACACTCTGAGTTTCATGAGGGGCTCCTTTCAGAATCCGCCACCATTCTAGTGGGGGGACGGCGGCAAGTCAACCGCTTCTTTTTCCCCCGTTTCCGGGGGCAGGGGCAGCAGGAGCTGGACCGTGGTGCCCAGCCCTTCCCCGCTGTGCACGCGCAGGGCGCCCTGATGGCCCCGGACAATCCCCAGCACGGCGGAGAGTCCGAGCCCGCGCCCCATGAATTTGGTGGAAAAGAAGGGCTCAAAGATGTGGTCCAGCCCGTCGGGGGACATGCCCTTTCCGGTGTCCGACACCTCGACCCACGCGTAGGCGGTGCCCGGACGGGGCGGGGCCACCCACAGGCCGGGGGCGCCGCGGCCCCGGAACACCAGGGTGCCCGTGCCCACGGACACCACACCGGCGCCGGCCAGCGCCTCCGAGGCGTTGAGGAGCAGGCTGACAACAGCCTGCCGCATCTGGGCGGGGTCCCCCCGCGCGGGCGCCGGCGCGGGCGACAGGCGGAGCCGCAGGTGGATATCCGGCGGAAGCTCCTTCTCCACCATGCCCGCGGCCTCGCGGGCCACCAGGTTCAGGTCCAGCGGATCCGCGGCGAAGCTGCCCTTGCCGGCGTAGGTGAGCATCTGGCGGCAGAGGACGGCGGCCTTGCGGGCGGCCGCCGCGATTTCCTGAAGCGACTTGTGCGCCGGGTTCCCGTCGGGCACGTCCAGCAGGGCGAGGTCAACGTTGCCGATGATCGCCATGAGGAGGTTATTAAAGTCATGGGCGACCCCCCCGGCGAAGAGGGAAAGGCTCTCCAGCCGCCTTGCCTCGCGCATGCGCGCGTCCAGCAGGCGCTTGCGCTCCTCCGCGGCCACCACCTCCGTGATGTCCTCCAGCGTGAAGACGGCGCCCTCCGCGCCGGGCAGGCGCAGCGGCGCGCCGTTGAGCGAGAGGATGCGCTCCCCGGCCCGGCCTGCGGCGGCCCGGCAGCGCCGGTTCATGAACGGCTCCCCCTCCGTGACCACCCCGCGGACCGTCTCCGCGAAGTCCCCGCCGTCCTCCATGCGCAGGCGCGCGCCCAGCTCCTCCAGAAGCGTGCCTTCGAGATCCTCCGGCGCGGCGCCGAGAAGCTCGGCCGCGCGCCCGTTGGAGAAGACCACCACCCCCGGGGCGTCGGCCGCGAGGATGCCCACCGGGCTGGTGCCCGCGACCCCCGCCAGCAGCTCCTGCTGGCGGGCCAGCGCCTGTTCGGCGTGGTGCCGCGCCGTGACATCGCGCAGGATGCACAGCCGCGCGGGCGTTTCCGGGTGGTCCATGGCGATGTCCGTCGCCTCCGCGAACACCTCGCCGCCGTCGGGGCCGCGGATGGCCAGGGCCGCCGGCACGGTTTCGGTTCCCGCCACGGCCGCCTCGCCCCCCGGCACCAGCCGGGAAAACCGCACCCCCTCCAGGGCCGAGGGGGCCTCCCGGTGGAAAAGCCGGGCCGCCGCCGCGTTGGCGAAGAGGACGCGCCCCCGCGCGTGCATCAGCATGGCGTCCGGCGCGGATTCGATGAGCGCCCGGTGCTTGCGCTCGCTGGCCTCCAGTTCCGCGGTCCGCGCCGCGACCCGCGCGCGCAGGGTGGCGATCCAGACGAAGGAGGCGAACAGAACCAGGCCGATGAGCGCTGCCGCGGCGAAGAGCTTGGCCAGGTGCCTCTGAAGAAAGGTGCGGTCGCGCACCCCCAGCCACTTCTCGTAGATGTCCCGGTATTCCCCCGTGGCCTTGAGGATGCGCAAACCCTCGTTGATCCGCCCCAGCAGGTCGGCGCGGCC
>JAKPUV010000437.1 GCA_029554925.1 Candidatus Hydrogenedentota bacterium
TCAAAGTGGACAGTTTGGCCCAGCGCCGGGTGCTGGGAAGCACCAGCAAGGCCCCGCGCTGGGTGATCGCCTACAAGTTCCCCGCCGAAACCGCCAAGACCCGCCTGCTGGGCATCACGGTGCAGGTGGGCAAGTCGGGCGCCCTGACGCCGGTGGCCGAGCTGGAGCCGGTGCTCCTCGCGGGCACGGTGGTCAAGCGGGCGTCCCTGCACAATTTCGACGACCTCGCGGCGAAGGATTTCCGGCCCGGCGACCTGGTGGAGGTGCAGAAGGCGGGGGAGATCATCCCGCAGCTCGTGCGCTATCTGCCCGAGGAGCGCCCGGCGGACGCCGCGCCGTTCCCCCTGCCGGAACGCTGCCCCGACTGCGGGAGCGCGGTCCACCGCGACCCGGCGGGCGTCTACCTGCGCTGCCTGAACCTGGCCTGTCCGGCGCAGGTGCGCGGGCGTCTGGAGCATTTCGCCAGCCGCCGGGCGATGGACATCGAGGGCATGGGCCCCGCGCTCGTGGAGCAGCTCGTGTCGCGCGGCCTGGTCCACACCCCCGCCGACCTCTTCCTGCTCACCAAGGAGTCCCTGCTGGGGCTGGAGCGCATGGGTGACAAGTCGGCGGACAACCTGCTGGCGGCGCTGGAAAAGGCGAAGGACCGCCCCCTGAGCCGCCTGCTCCACGGCCTCGGCATCCGCGAGGTCGGCGAGCATATCGCCGACAACCTGGCGGGGAGTTTCAACACCATGGAAGCCCTGTCCGCCGCGACAGAGGCGGAGTTGCTGGCGGTGGACGAGGTGGGGGAGGTGATTGCGGAGAGTGTGCGCGAGTTTTTTACTGTTCCCGAGAACCTCGCCCTTATAGACCGGCTGCGTGAAGCCGGGGTGCGGCTGCATCAGCGCGACGCGGACGAGGCGGCCGACGACAGGCCGCGCCCCTTCGAGGGGATGACCTTTGTGGTGACGGGGGCGCTGGAGGAGTGGTCGCGCGACGAGGCGCACGAACTGATCAAGCGCCTCGGCGGACGCCCCACGGGCAGTGTGAGCAAAAAGACCTCCTACGTGCTTGCGGGGGCC
>JAKPUV010000459.1 GCA_029554925.1 Candidatus Hydrogenedentota bacterium
GCGCCAAGGCGGTCAGGCGCACCGCCAGCGCGCCCTCAACGGCTTCGAGAAGCACGTCGGGGGTCAGCTCGGAGAAACCCGATTGTGCGGTCGTGTCGGACATGGTCAGCAGCCTGTGATCCGTTCCGGGGGCAGTCGGCCTGGAGGGGTGCCGCAGGCGCTGCCTTCGCCCAAGGACTCCGGCGCGGCAGGGTGGCAGGGCGCCCGGCCCCCGCCAAGGCGTGGGCGCGCGCCTCCGCACCACCGCGTCCCGACGTGGCGGCAATGTACCCTGCGCCCGGCCGCCCACAACTTGCGCCTGCGCCCCGACAGGCGATATTCAGCGCGCCTGTGCGCAATCCGCAACCGGCGGGCGACAGGAACGGACGACCTTGTTCGACAGCTCTCGACAGCGGGCGACAAAATGTCAAGTCCTGACTTCCGTTTGACACTTGCTGTATGACGATACCCTTCTTCAAACGCCTCTCCATGCCTGCCGGTTGCGGGGGCGGCTTGGCCGCCCCCCGCGCGGGGGCTCGCGGGGCTCGCCCCGGGCTGCCGGCGTCGCTGCGCTCCGCCCGGCCCCCGTCAGGGGGTGCCCCGCAGGGGCAAGGGCGGAGCGCAGCGACGCCGGCAAAGTTGTTCTGTCGAGCCTCAGGCCGCCTGCCGGTGCACGTCCGCGGGAACCCGGTAGTCCAGGCTCATGTGCGGCCGCCGGTGGTTGTACAGCCACACCGCCTGGGCAAAGGCCGCCTTGGCCTGCGCCTTGGTGCGGAAGCAGCCGCCCAGCCCGTACTCCTGTTTGAGGATGCCGTTGACACGTTCCGCCATGGCGTTCTCGTAGCAGTGCAGCGTCTCGGTCATGCTGATGGCCAGGCCGGCGGCCTGGAGCCGTTCGACGTACGGATGGGAGCAGTACTGGCATCCGCGGTCGGAGTGGTGGATGGGATGGGCGCCGGCGGGCAGTTCGGCCAGGGCCGCATCGAGGGCGGCCTGGCAGCCCTCCGCCTCAAGGCTGTCCCCGATGAAGCTGCCGACGATCTTGCGGGAGAACATGTCCGTGATCAGCGGGGCGTACAGAAACCCCTCGTCGGTGCGGATGTAGGTCAGGTCGCCGGCCCACGCCTGATTCGGCGCGGCCGGCTCCATGCCGGCCACCAGGTTGTGGAACACCGGCAGCGAGTGGCGGGAGTCCGTCGTCCTGGGCCGCGGGGGCAGGCGGTCGAGCAGCAGGCCCTTCGCGCGAAGGCACGCGAAGAACCGGTCGCGCCCGATCTGCACGGCGTGTCCGCCGGCCTCGGCGCAGAACATCCGGTGCAGCTTGCGCGCGCCAAGCCGGGGCTGCAGACGCCGCTCCTGCTCCACCCACTCCGCGACAAGCGCCGTGTCAGCCGACTCCCTCTGCCGGTGCCGGCGACGGGCGTAGTAGTTCTGCCGGCTCATCCCGGCCAGCCGGCACAGCCTCGACACCGAATCGCGGATCACGTCCGGCTCCGCAATGGCGACGCTCTCATGGACAGCGTCCCAGCGTGTTTTTTTTTGAACGCCTCCACGTCCTCCTCACCCGCCGCCCGGCAGGCCAGCTTCAGGTACGAGCGCTCCAGGCGCGCCTCCAGGTGCGCGTCCGAGAGCGCGCTCTCCAGCTCGCGCACGTGGGCTTTCAACCGGGCGATCTCGCGGCGTTCGTCTGGGGTCTCCACACGCACCACCATTCTGAGCAGATGCGACTTGCCGTAATGCCGAACCCAACGCGCAACCGTGTCGTGGCCGCGGATCCCGTAGACCCCCGCCGCCGCATGACAGCTGGCATGCCGCCCGCTTTCGATCTCCGCGACCACCTGCAACTTGAACGCCTCACTGTAACACATCGTCTCGTTCATGGACACCTGTCCTCCCTGTGACAAGTGTCAACGTATATCAGGACAAGACAGCTGGCCCCACGATCCACGACCCACGACCCACGACCCACGGTATGACAGGCCCGTTCGGCGGGCGGGTTGCCGCGGGCGGTTGTGGCGCTATAGTATGGGTTCCGGTTGTGCGAAACGAAGTGTGGGTTGGTAGCTCAGGCAGGTAGAGCAACGGCCTTTTAAGCCGTGGGTCCCGGGTTCAAGTCCCGGCCAACCCACCAATCCGCGGGCGCGTGTTCAGCACAGGATTGGCACCATGAGCAGAATGTGTGACATTTGCGGCAAGCACAAGGTGGTCGGGGGGTCGGTGACCCGGCGCGGTCTGGCCAAGAAGAAGGGCGGCATCGGCATGCACGTGGTCAAGAACGTCAAGCGGACGTTCCTGCCCAAC
>JAKPUV010000477.1 GCA_029554925.1 Candidatus Hydrogenedentota bacterium
ACGAGGCGCTCGTGATAGGTGATCGGGCGGCCGGCCCCCCGCCGGCGCGCGTCGGCGTCGGGAACAAAGGGCAGGGGCCTGCGCGCGGCGTCGGCGGGGGCGTCCAGCGCGTGGCATCCGGCGCAGCGGCGCTCCAGCACGGGTTTCTGCCCGGAAAACACCAGGTTGGCCCGGACGGCCTTCTGCTCCTCCAGGTTGCGCAGGGCGGCGTAGGTCCCCGCGTAGGTGGCCCCGCTCTCGATCCACATCCAGACCAGGCGCCGCTCATGGTCGTCCGGCCGCGCGCCGTAATGGCTTCCGTCCAGCTTGCCCATCAGCGCGCTGGCCGAGGTGCCGATGCTGCGCGGCGGCTGGTTGCCCGGGCCGTTTCGGCCGTCGGCCACCTGACGGCGCGCGAAGAGCGTGTAGTAGCTGTGGGAATACATCGGCCCCAGGTCACCCGAGAGGCACACGCCGCCCTCGCGCCGGGTGAAGCTGTGGCACTCCGCACAATGGCGGTCCAAGACGGGCTGGATGTCGCGCGGGAAGTCCACCACGTCGGGAAGCCCTTCAAAAGGCGCGGGCGCGCTCGGCGCCCGGCGCGCGGCGAGGGGAAAGGCGCGTCCGGCGGAGGCGGGGGTTTGCAGGCGGCTTTCGTGGCACCCCACGCAGCCGAGGCGCTCGCCGGGGGCCACGCTCACAAAACTCTGCATGCGCTTGACGGACAGGCCGTCCTGGTCGAGGGCCACGAAGAAGAACGAGCGGTTCGCGGGCAGTTCAAAATAGGCGGACCCGTCCTCCTCCACGGGCACGGTGCCCACGACGCGCTGGAGCGTGAAGGTGCCCAGCCAGGTCAGGAGGTCGGGGCCGCCGCTGAAGTTCACGGGCTTGGGCAGCAGCTCCACCACGAGCAGCGCCCGGATGTCCCCCCGCGCCACCCCGGCCATGTTCCGGCCGGCATACACATCCGCGAGCAGCAGCTCCCCGGTGGGCCGGTCCGACGCGTGCACCTCCGGGAACACCCGCTCGCGCGGCCGGGCCAGAAGGGGGCGCGGCTCGTGGATCGCACCGTCCCCCGCATGCTCATGCACCACCTCCACGGCGCCCGACGCGTTGAAGAGGATGATCTGCCGGTCCCGCGCCGCGAGGAAACAGTCCTCCGACAGCGGATAGGGGTCCTGGATGTGCTCCTGGAGGACGATGCGCGCCGCCTCCGGGTCGTCCGGGCCGCGCTCCGGGTCCACCACCGCCACGGGCCCCCGGTGGTCGGTGATGCCGTGTCCCGGGCTGAACGTGGCCAGCACCTGGCGCGTGCCGGGAATCGGCTTGGCGTCAATCATGACGATGCCCGGGCGCATGTTTCCGTAGAACACCCGCTGGTTGCTTCCGTCGGGGTTCATGGTCCAGAGGTGGTGGAAATCCACCTGGCTGCGGTCCACATACTCCCAGCGCGTGTAGAGCACCGTGCCGTCCGGCATCACCCACGGCGTGTTGTCGTGCTCCGTGTTGCCCGAGACCGCGTGGATGCCCGCCCCGTCCGGCCCGCAGCGGTAAAGCGTCGCCACCTGGGTCGTCCAGCAGTTCACCCACCGGTTGCAGCGGGTGGACGCAAAGACGATGTCGCCGTCGGGCAGATAGGTGGCCTCAATGTCGTCGAAGGGGCCGTCCGTCAGCATGCGCAGCCCCGACCCGTCCGCGCTGATCTCGGCGAGGCGGTAATGGTCCGTCCCCGCCGCGCGCAGGGAGAAGAGGATCTTCCCGCCGTCGTAATGCACCTGCGGGTCGCGCACCGAGCCCCCCTGCGCGTCCAGCAGCACCGTGACGGCCCCCGTGCGCAGGTCGAGTTTGCAGAGCTTCCCGCAGTCGGGGGCACCGTTGCCCGCATAGGCCTTCAGGCTCTCGTCGTCGCAGTAATAGCCGACATTCGCGTACCAGTGCGGGTCGTCATAGGGGAGCCGCGTCACGAAGACGATCCCCTCCGCTGCGGCCAGCGGCCCGGCCAGCGCCCCCGCCAGCAGCGGGCGCGCCTCCTGCGCCGACGCCGCGGAAACCACCGCCGCGCAGACCGCCGCCAGCCGTATGCGAGCCCCGATGCCCATGCCGCAAACACGGTATACGCGTCCGCCCGGCAAATGCAACGCACCGGTCAAACAGAAACGCACGGCGGCCGGGGGCGGCGGGCGCCCTTCCCCCCCACGGGGCCGCTCAGAAGGCTGTCGCGGTTTCGGCGACGGGAAAGAGCTCGAAGCAGCATCCCGTGACGGCGCGGTAGAACACGGGGGACGGCGCGGTGGAGACGACAAACGAGAACTCCACCGGGCCGCCGGACGGCGGGACGCGGAAGTCGCACGCCAGCCACTGCCCGTGGTCAGGGAGGGTGCTTGCCAGAACATGGGGGCTGGAACGCGCGAGCAGCGCCCCGTCTTCCACGGACCGCACCTCCAGCCGGAAGTTGCAGGGGACCGATCCGTCGGCCAGGGCGGCGTATCCCAGTGCGCGGTGGCACCCGCCCGCCGGCAGGCCGTCCACCCGCTGCGACAGCCCGAACAGGATCTCCGCGGCGGACAGGCGCACCGCCCGGCAGTCCGGAGAGGGGCGCGGCGCGCGGACCGCAACGCCGGCCTCCACACCCTCCGGGAAGACCCTCCACGCCCCCGCGCCGCCCAGAGACCCGAAATCCGGGTCGGCCAGCGCGTTGCCCCGGCCCTGCCGTTCCCGCCAGGGGGCCACGTCAAGGCGTGCGCACAGGTCCCGGAACGCCGGCGAGGGCATCCGGTGCAGGCGGATGCCCGTGGCGCGGTCCGTCAGGACTTCCGCCTCCCGGACAAACAAATCCAGCCCGAACCCGTCCTCGCCCGGCGGCCACGGCTCGCCCAGGAAAAGCGGGCTCAAGTCCCGCCGCAGCTCCGGAGGCACCCGGAGCAGGGCCACCGAAAACTCCCCCCGGCAGTCCC
>JAKPUV010000479.1 GCA_029554925.1 Candidatus Hydrogenedentota bacterium
GTCCATGAGATAGAAGCTGCCCGCCGCGCGGCTGCCCGGGGCGATGCCCGGTCCGCGGGCGAGGAAGGGCACCCGCCACGAATGCTCGTAGAGGTTCTGCTTGCCCATGAGCCCGTGCCGCCCCACGGCGATGCCGTTGTCCGCGGTGAACACCACATACGTGCTCCCCAGCTCCCCCGTCTCCCGCAGCCGGTCCAGCACCCGGCCGATCTGCGCGTCCATCTCCTCAATGCACGCGTACTCCCGGCCGGTCTCGTTGCGGATGACCGCCTCCGCCCGCGACTTCATCACCCCCTGCACCTGCTCCTCGTCGCGGAGTTTGGGGTGGCCGTGGGGGAAGGGGTGTTCCGGCAGGTAGTTGGCGGGCAGGGGCGGGGCCGCCGGGTTCACCGGCGCGTCCGGGGCGAGGTCGTTCACCGCGCCGTACCGCGCCAGACGTTCCGGGTGTGCATTGCGCGGGTCATGGGGAAACGAAAACCCGAGATAGATCAGGAACGGGTCCCGCGCGCCCTCCGTCCGCCGCCGGTCCAGATGCTCCAGCACCCGGTCCGCGTGCCACGCGCTGCCGCAGTCTCCCGCGTCGTCGCGGCATGTGCGCTCGTGGCGCGTTTTGAACAGCGCGTTCGCCGCCGGATAGCTGTTCCCCTCCTTGCACGTGCGGAACGTGTCATACCCCGCCCGATTGAACACCGCCGGCAGGCTCTGCTCCGCCAGGTCCGGCGGCACCCGCGCCGGGTCTTTGGCATGCGGGTTGCCCTGCCCGGGGATGTGCCACAGTCCCCGCCCCGTCATGAGCATTGTGCGCGACGGCATGCACACCGCCCCGCTCCACGACCCCATGATGTGCGCGCCGTCCACCGTCATCCCCTCCGCCGCCAGCCGGTCCAGATGCGGCGTCCGGCAGACCGCGTTGCCATAGGCCCCCAGCGAGAACGGCGCCAGATCGTCCGCCAGGATGAACAGGAAATTCGGCCGGCACGGCGTTACCGCCCGCGCCCGCCCCGCAAACGCCGCCGCCCCGGCAAGCCCCGCCGCCCTCAGAAACCCGCGCCGCGAACACTGTGCCATCATCCCGTCTCCTGGTCCGGTCATGCCGACAGTATGGGCAACCCGCCCCCGGGCGGACAAGTCCCCGGGCCGGGGCGGCGGTCCGGCGCGCCGGGCGGGTGTGCTACATTCTCCCCTGGAAAAGGAGACAGTTCATGGGCAAGGCGGCGTTTTCCGGGATCGTTCTTCTTCTGTCGGCGGCGTGCTGGGCGCAGGAGCCCTCCCTTCGGTTTGTGGAGGAGGGCGGTTCCTGGCGGGTGGCCGTGGAGGGGACGGGGGGGGCGCGGCTCGTGTCGCTGGAGGAGGGCCTGTGGTCGGTGGCCGCCGGATGGGAGGACGACTGGCCCGTCGGCTGGATCCATGCGCGTCCGGAGACGCTGGAGACGGCCGGAGAGTGGACCCTGCTCTCGGGCACGCTGAAAATGGCGGCGGGGGAGTGGCGGCTGCGGGACGCCTACCGTGCGGAGCGGGGCCTGGTCCGCTGCACGCGCCGGTGGGAGTGGACGGGAAAACGGCCCGCGGACAAATGCACCCTGTCCGTGCGCTTTCTTGCCCCCGGCGGCGGGCGCGGCGTGGTGCTGCCGGGCGTCCTCTACCACGGCAACCCCTCGGGCGCGGCCAGCGGGCGCGTGCCCGCCTACACCGGCGCGGCGGGGGAGGAGGCCTTCTTCGAGGAGCACCGGTTCCCCATGCCCTTTGCCAGCCTGGAGTGGCCGGGGGCGGACGGGTTCCTCGGGGCGGCGCTGCACACGGTGCCCGCGCCCGTGCCCTGCGGCCATCTGCCGGACCAGTGGTGGTCTCTCGGCGTGGCCGCGCGCGACGGGGCCACCGAGTTCGCGCTGCTGTCGGGGCCCTGCGCCGCCAACGGGAAACGCAGCGTCATCAAGGCCGTGCAGCCGGGATTCATCCCCTATCCGGACGCCTGGCTCACCGTCCCGCCCGGCACGGTGATCGAGAAGACCTTCTACCTGGACGCCTACGGCGTCGCCGCCGAGGGAAGCGGGTTCCGTCGTCCCGTGCATGCCGCCCTGCGGATGCACGCGCCCTATTCCAGCGGGGGCATGCCGGCCTTCTCCGACATCCTCCGGGGCAAAAGCCGCTACGCGGAAACCCGCTGGCGCGAGCGCGGCACCGCCGCGGGCTTCAGCAAGTACCCGGACAAGGACATCCTTGTGATGGGCTGGTGCGGCCAGGCCGACGCGCCGGGGTACGCGCTCCAGGTGCTTCCGGACTCCCTGTCGCCGCCCGACGGCCGTGCGCGCGCCCAGAAGGCCCTGGACTTCCTGTCCACCGCCGAGTTCTACGACGGGGGCTTCCACACCTGGTACCACCTGGACACGGGGAAATGGGACCACCACGAGCCCCTTTCCCAGGCGCAGGCCATGCTCAGTTTCGCCAACGCCGTCCGCGTGGGGCGCGCCAACGGCATGGACACGTCCAGATGGGAGGACTTCCTCCGCCGGGCCTGCGACTTCCACGCGGGACGCATTCTGGACCCCGCCTGGAACCCGAAGTCCACGGACGAGGCCTTCTTTGTCGCGCCGCTCTGCGCGGCCCGCGCGCTTTTCGGCGGGGAGCGGTTCCTGGAGGCCGCCCGGAAGGCGGGGGACGCCTACGCCGCGCGGTCGGTGGGCATGCGCGAGCCCTACTGGGGCGGCACGCTCGACGCGAGCTGCGAGGACAAGGAGGGCGCCTTCGCCGCCTTGCAGGCCTTCCTCGCCCTGCACGACGCCACGGGGGAGGGGAAGTACCTCGACTGGGCCCGCCACGCCTGCGACGTGGTGCTGACCTATGTCGTGGTGTGGGACATGGACCTGCCCGCCGGACGGCTCCGCGACCACGCCTTCAAGACCCGCGGCTGGACCGCCGTCTCCCCGCAGAACATGCACATAGACGCCTTCGGCGTGCTCATCGCGCCGCTGGTGCGCCGTCTGGGCGTCCTCACCGACGACGGGACGCTCCGGGACCTCTCCCTGCTCATGTACCGGAGCTGCGGCCAGCTCATGGACCCCCACGGCAGCCAGGGCGAGCAGCCCATGCACACCAACTACGCCCAGCGCGGCGAGGTCAACGGCCCCCACGGCCTGCGCGGGGGATACGTCGAGACCTGGACCGTCTTCTGGCTCACGGCCCACTTCCTCAACGCCGCCGCCCAGTTCGCCGAGATGGGCGTCCCGCTGGATTAGCGCCGCGCGGGGAGCCGGGGTCACTGCCCGTCCAGATATCCCTTGATGGCGTGGACGAACTCGTCGCCGAAGGCGTCGGCCTTTTTCTGCCCCACGCCGCTAACCTCCAGGAAGGCTTCGCGGGTGGTGGGCTTGCGCCGCGCCATGTCGCGCAGGGCCGCGTCGCTGAAGATGATGAAGG
>JAKPUV010000498.1 GCA_029554925.1 Candidatus Hydrogenedentota bacterium
GAGCATAAGCATGACGGGCACCTCGATCAGCACGCCGACCACGGTGGCCAGGGCGGCCCCGGAGGAGAGCCCGAAGAGCATGACCGCCGTGGCGATGGCGACCTCGAAATGGTTGGACGCGCCGATCATGGCGGCCGGGGCCGCATCCTCATAACGCAGCCCCAGCCCCTTCGCCAGCCCGTAGCCCAGGGCGAAGATCAGGCAGGTCTGGAGGAACAGCGGCACGGCGATCCAGACGATTGTGAGCGGATTCGCCGCGATGACCTCGCCCTTGAAGGAGAACAGGAGCACGAGGGTCAGCAGCAGCGCCGCGATGGTCACGGGCGTGAGGACGTGGAGGAACCTCTCCCGGAACCACGCCTCTCCCTTCGCCGCGAGAATCCAGCGGCGGGTGAGATACCCCGCCACGAGGGGCAGCGCCACATAGATCGCAATGGACAGCAGCAGGGCCTGCCACGGCACGGGCAGCCGCCCCACGCCCAGCAGGAACCCGCCCAGTACCCCGTAGAGCACGAGCATGGTCAGGGAGTTGATGGCGACCATGACCAGTGTCAGGCCGTCGTTCCCCCGGGCGAGGTAGCCCCAAACCAGCACCATGGCCGTGCACGGGGCGATGCCCAGCAGGATGCACCCGGCCAGGTAGCTGCGCCACAGGGGAATCTGGAGCATTTTGACGCCGTCCGCCATCACCACCACGCCCGCGCCGTGCTCCGCGCCCACCGGCAGGTCCAGCCCGAAGGGCATCTTCACCAGGTCCACGGCATCCGCGCCGATGAGGCCCCGGAACAGGGTGCCCAGGAACAGCAGGGCGAGGGCGTACATGGTGAAGGGCTTCACGCACCAGTTGACAAAGAGGGTCAGCAGCACGGGCTTCCCGCTCCTCCCCGCGCGGATGACGCTGGAGAAGTCAATCTTGACCATGATCGGGTACATCATGAAGAACAGGCACACGGCGATGGGGACGGAGACCACGGGCGCGCCGTTGACATTCAGGGACAGGCTGTCCAGATACCCGGCCAGCCCGGGGGCCAGTTTCCCCAGCACGATGCCCCCGACAATGCAGAGGCCCACCCAGAGCGTGAGGTACCGCTCGAAGATGCTGGTCATTTTCCGCTCTTCCACCGGCGGATGTGCACATTCCATGGGGCTACTCCTTGGTTGCCGTGATGCTGGCCGAGGCCACGAAATTCTCCACGCCGGAACCGGGCAGCCACTGGCCCACAATCGCCGCGCTGTCGGATTTGATCTCCACCGTCACGGCGGAGAAGCCGGCATCCCGGAGGAGGGTCTCCAGCTCTTGGACGGACACCGCCCCGGACACGCAGCCGCAGTAGGCCGCCCCGTCCCCCGCCAGAGCCGGCGGCAGATCACCGATCCGCACCACATCGGACACCGCCAGCCGTCCGCCGGACTTGAGCACGCGGCACGCCTCGCGGAAGACCCGGTCCTTCTCGGGGGACAGGTTGATGACGCAGTTGGAGATAATCACGTCCACCGAGGCGTCGGCCACGGGCAGGTGCTCGATCTCGCCGAGGCGGAAGGAGACGTTTTCCACGCCGCCCTTCCGGGCGTTTTCGCGGGCCCTGGCCACCATCTCCGGCGTCATGTCCACGCCGATGACCCGACCGGACGGCCCCACCCGGCGCGCGGCAAGGAAGCAGTCGAAACCGCCCCCGCACCCCAGGTCCAGCACCGTCTCTCCGGGCCGGAGCCCCGCGAGGGCCTGCGGGTTCCCGCAGCCGAGGCCGAGATAGGCCCCGTCCGGCGCCGCACTGGCGTCCCCGGCGCCGTACCCCAGCGTCTCCGCCGCCACGGCGGGCGGGGTCGGGGTGCCGGAACAGCACCCGCCGGACTTGGCCGTTCCCCCGCCGCCGCAGCAGGACCCGCTGCCGGTGGCCGTTTCCGCATAGGTTTTGCGCACTAGGTCGCGCAGGGCGTCGTTCTCCCGGTCACTCATGGGGAATATTCCTTTCTTCCAGCGTTTCCGGCAGGCCCTCAACAAAGGCCCGTATGGCGTCGCGGACCCGGCGGTACCAGTCCAGTTTCGCCTCCTCCCCCTCGACGGCCTCCGCCAGCCGCGGCGGGTCATCGAACCCCACATGGACCACGCGGGCTTTCCCGGGAAACAGGGGGCAGTGCTCGTGGGCGTGGCCGCAGACGGTGACCACATAGTCGAAGTCCCGGGCCGACAGTTCGGCGACGGTCTTCGAGCTGCCGCCCGAAATGTCCACCCCCGCCTCCGCCATCACGCGCACGGCGTGGGGGTTCATCCCATGCTTTTCGATGCCCGCGGACCACGCCTCGATGCGGTCACCCTTCAGATGCCGCGTCCAACCCTCGGCCATCTGGCTCCGGCAGGAGTTGCCGGTGCAGAGAAAAAGCACCCGGAGTCTCTTCGGACTGTCCATGCCTCCGCTCCTTTCCCCCAATCACGGCGCGGTGTGAATCATCCACACGCCGCCCAGAATCACCAGCACGCCGCAGACACGCCGCACCCAGACGGTGCCGCGCGACTGCTCGTTCCAGTTCAGGTACCGCTGCACGCTCTCCGTGGAGGTGCCCGCCGCCACGATGACGGAGCAGTGCCCCACGCCGTAGGCCAGCAGCAGGGCCGCCGCGTAGAGGGGATTCTCCGCCCCCGTGCGGAAGGCCACGCCCAGCACGGGGGCCATGAAGGCGAAGGTGCACGGCCCCAGCGCCACGCCGAACACCAGCCCCAGCACCAGCGCGGCCAGCAGCCCCCGGCGCTTCATGCCCACCTGGCCGGGCCCGGACCACGGCATGGGGATCACCCCGACAAGGTGCAGCCCCACGACAAAAAAGATCACCGCCACGAAGTAGTTTCCGTAGCGCCCCACATCCCCCATCATGCGCCCGGCGGCGGCGGTGACCGCGCCGATCAGGCCGATGGTCACGAGGATGCCCGACGCGAAAAGCAGCGAGACCAAAAAGGCCCGCGCGGTGGACATGCGCCCCTGGCTGTCAATGAAACCGACGATCAGGGGGATGCTTGCGAGGTGGCAGGGGCTGAGCAGGATGCTCAGCACGCCCCAGCCCGCCGCCGCGCCCAGGGCGACGGCCGCGGATCCCTCGACGGCCTGCGACAGGGTCGTGAAAAGCTGCTCCAACACAAATCCCTCCGGCCTATTTCTTGGCGTCCAAGTCCACCCCGAGTTCCCTCCACTTCGCCAGGATGTCCTCCTTGGCGTAGAAGCCCTCGTGGCGGAACAGCTCTTTTCCGTCGGCGTCCAGGAAGAGCTGCACCGGAATCATCCGTATCTTGTGCTTCTTCCCCTCCTCCGGATTCTTCCAGACGTCAATGAACTGCACATTCAGGCGTCCGGGGTATTCCCTCCTCAGCGCGTCCAGCACCGGCACCATGGCCTTGCAGGGCACGCACTTGTCCGCGCCCAGTTCCAGCAGCGTGGGCAGGCCGGACGATGTCCCGGCCGCCGCCTCCGCCAGCGCGGACGCGCTCTCCGCCGGGGGGGCGGCGGCGGCTGCGGCGGCCTCATCCTCTCCCGTTTCGGCCAGAAACTCCCGCATTTCCGCGCGGATATAGTCCAGGAACTTCGCCTCGTCATCGAGAAGCTCCCAGACCTCCTCCAGGTTCTTCCACCGGGTCTCCCGGCCGTCCCGGGTGTCCGACAGCACCACGGACTGCGTGTTGAGACGGTAGTCCTCATTAAAATGCGCGTTCCCCGGCTCGTCCAGATTGGCCGTTTTCATGACCACCCGGCCCGACTCCAGCTCCACGGGGAATCCATCATTCACCGCGCGTTTGGTCCATTCCTCTATGGTCAGACAGGAGGGGCAGCGCACATTCCGGTGGAAATAGTAGACGACCAGCACCGGCGGCGCCGGGGCGGCGGCAGTCTCCTTTTTCGCCTCCGGCGCGGACGCGGCGGGCGGCGCCGAGCAGGACAGGGCGGCCAGTCCGACGGCCAGCAGCAACAGGGTGATCGCGTTCTTCATGGGGTTCCCTCAGCAGCCCAGCAGCGGCCGGGCCAGTTCAAGCACCTTTTGAAGGTTCTC
>JAKPUV010000515.1 GCA_029554925.1 Candidatus Hydrogenedentota bacterium
TCATGCTGGACGAGCACCGCAAGCCGAACCGGGGCCCGCACTCCGCCAGCGCCACGATCATCGAGCTCAAGGACACCGGCGCGGTGGAGTACCGCAACGACTACTACCTCTACGGCCAGTTCATGAAGTTCATCCCCCGGGGCGCGGTCCGCGTCGAGTCGGACACCCCGGAGGGAAAGCGCCTCTTCTCCAATGTGGCCTTCCGGACGCCCGACGGGAAGATGGTCCTGATCGCCGCCAACGCCGAACGGAACAACGCGGCCTTCTCCGTCCAGTGCGGTGAAAAGGCCTTTGACGCCGCGCTGCCCCCCGGCGCGGTCGCAACCTATGTGTGGACACCGGCCCGCTGAACCTTTTCGGGAGCCCTGAGATGATCCTGCACCCTAAGAAACGCCTTGCCGCCGCGGTGGTGCTCGGCACCGCGGCCTGCGCGGCGGTCCTCGCGGCCGCCAGCCTGGGATCGTTCGTGCGCGCGGACGACACCCCCGCCCCGGCTCCCGGCGCCGAGCGCCTCTATGGGGGCAGCCTGCTGCAGGCAGCCGCCGCGCGGGACCTCTACGCCTCGCTGGCGCTCCTGCGCGCGGGCGCGGCCCTGTATGAAACCGACGAGACGGGACGGACCCCGCTGCTCACCGCCGCCGCCTCGGGCGCCCCCTATCTTCTGGACGCACTCCTCTCCAAGGGGGTGCGGCGCGGGGACACGGACGCGGCGGGCAACTCCGCGCTCCATCTGGCCGCCGCCGCGGGGGACATCTACACGGCCCGCCTGCTCAAGCTGCGCGAGTATGACCTCGAGGTCCTCAATCCCAACAACGAGAGCCCGCTCCATCTGGCCGCGTCCGGCGGCCATGTGACGACGGTTCGCGGACTCCTTTCCCTCGGCGCCGACCCCTCGTCCTCCGAGGGTTCCCGTTTCCGCTCGCCCGTCATCGCGGCGCTGGAAAACGGGCAATTCGCGGTGTCCGCCCTGTTCCGCGCCCTGGGAACCGACCTGGGACCGCTTTTCCATGCGTCCTTCGGGGACATCGGCGCCTTTGAGGAATATGAGAAATTCACCCCCGACAACCTCCAGAAGGTGGACCGCCTTGGCCGCCACGCCATCCATGCGGCGGCCGAATCCGGCCAGGTGGAGCTTCTGCGCTGGTTCATCAAGCGTGGGTTCGGCTTCACCGAGTCCAGTCAGGACGGCATCAACCCCGTCCAAGTGGCCGTCCAACTGGACAACCGGGAGATGCTCACGCTCTTCCTGGAGTCCGGGCTGTCCCCCCTTTACCGCGACTCCACCGCCTACGGAAACACCCTGCTCAACATGGCGGTCCTCCACGGCAACGCGGGGCTGACCGCCTGGATGCTGGACAAGGGCATTCCGGTCGGCATTTCCAACACGCGGGGGAACACCCCCCTGCACACCGCCGTGGAGACGGACAACTACGGCATCGCCTCGTTGCTGATCGAGCGCGGCGCGCCCGTCAACACGAAGAACGAGCTCGGCTCCACGCCGCTGCACCTGGCCGCGGAGAGGGGCTCGACCGCCCTCGCGACCCTGCTGATGGACAGCGGGGGGGACATCGCCTCGCGGGACACCGGCCGGCGGCAGCCACTCCATCTTGCGGTGGCCGCGGGGCATCTGGCCCTCGCCCGGTGGTTCATCGAGCGCGGCGCCGACATCCAGTTCGGCGAAAAGCGGGGGTACTCGCCCCTCCACATCGCCTGTGAAAAGGACAACGAGCCCATGGCCGCCCTCCTGATGGAGAAGGGGGCCGACCTTTCCCTCGGCGATGAGCGGGGTTTCACCCCCCTGCATGTCGCCGCCGAGGTTCCCTCGCCCAAGTGCCTGGCCCTGCTGATCGCCAAGGGGGCGGACCCCAACGCGCAGGACAAGGAGGGGCGCACGCCCCTGTGGCCCGCCCTGGAGAACGACCGTCTGGAGCTGGCCCAGGCCCTCGTCAACGCGGGCGCCCGCACCTCCCACGTCACCTCGACCGGCAGAACCGCCATGTTCCCCGCCGTGCGCGGCAAGTCAGACAAAGCGGCCAAGTGGCTCGTCGCCAACGGGCTCACCGTGGACGCCGCGGACAGCGAGGGCCGCACCGTCCTGCACGAGGCGGCGGCCTTCGCGGAAATCGAGACCATCCGCTTCCTCCTCGCCAACGGCGCCCCCGTCAACCCGAAGGACGCGCAGGGCCGGCTGCCCGTGCACCTGGCGGCGGAGCGGGGCAACGTGCTCAGCGTAAAGGTGCTGGTGGACGCCGGCGCGGACTTTGAGACGCCGGATGCGTCGGGCCGCCTGCCCATCCACCACGCCGCCGCCAAGGGGCACTGGGGCCCCTGTCAGATTTTCATCCTCCGGGGACGGCAGGTGAACCGGCCGGACAGCGCGGGGAACCAGCCCCTGCACCTGGCCGCGGCCAGCGGGCAGCAGCGCACCGTCAAGCTCCTTCTCGGGCGGGGCGCCGACTTCACGGCGCGCAACGCCGACGGCAAGTCCGCCCTGGACCTGCTCGAGGACGCCGTGCGCGCCGGACGCAAATCGGTCGGGAGAAGCCCCGCCGAGGCCGCCCTCCAGCAGGGGCGGGAAACGACCCGCCTCTTCCTGCGCGCGGCGCTGCTGGAGGAGGCGCGCAGCGCCGTGCTGCGCGGCGACGCCGACTTTCTGGCGCGCATTCTGGACGTGATGCCGGAGGCCGCCCGGTCCAAGACGCTGGGCCTCACCCCCCTGCATCTCGCCGCGCGCGCCGGGGACCTCTCCTGCCTGAACCTGCTGCTTGCCGGCGCGGCCTCCCCCGACGCCGCCTCCGACACCGTGGACGGAAACGCCCCCCTCCACGAGGCGGCTGCGGCGGGAAAACAGGACGCCGTGATGCGCCTGATCCAGGCCGGCGCCGCCGTCTCGCAGAAGAACGCCCACGGGAAGACCCCGGCCGAACTGGCAAGGGAGGCGGGCTTTGCTGAATTGGGCGGGATGCTGGACAAGACAGCATCCCCTTCCTGAGCGGGCTTTAAAGGAAGGGAGGGCGGCGGCCTTCCGGCACACCGCCCTCTGCTGCGGGTGGTGTCTGGATCCGGGGGCGCGGCCATTGCAGCCGTCGCCTGGCCGGATCATATGCCGGGACCCCCGGGCTGTTAGGGGCTACCCCGGCCACCACACTGGGCTGAAGTGTGGCCTCGTCTCAAACACCGGCGTCAGAATACCACAACATATAGTGCGTTGTCAAGTGTTTTCTTCTTACGTTTTTCCGGGTTTTTCCCTTAATTTGTGGCCCGTGAGAAAGAAGCACAATATTTAGTGCCCTGCCGGACCGGGCATGGATTCCCCCCCTTCCATATCTTGTGTTAGAACCCTTACAGCGAACGGGGCCAGCTCAGGCGACACCGTCGGAGGTGAGGCGGTCCCAGGCGGCGAAGACTTCGCGCACGTTCTCCGGGCGCGCCCCCGCGCCGAATTCGCACTGGGCAATGCAGCCGCCGTCCCGCCAGAGGTGACGGTGCGCCTCGCCGACGGCGGCGGCCACCCCGGAGGGGGAGGCCGTGGGCAGGATGTGCTGCCGGTCAATCTCGCCCCAGAAGGTGATCTTTCCGGCGAACGGCGCGAGATTCTCAACGCCCATGCAGAATATCTGGCTGTTGACGGCGTCCACACCCAGCTCCACGAGGTCGGGGAAAATGTCGAGCGTGTGGCCGTCGGAATGCATGAAAATCTTCTTGCCCGCGCCGTGGGCGATCTGGACGTAGTCCCGGTACATGGGCTTGAAGAGTTCGCGCCAGAGCGCGGGGTCGATAAGAAGCGCCTGCTGCGAGCCCCAGTCGTCCATAAACATGAGGGCGTCCACATTGGTGCGCGCCCACAGGTCCAGCAGCCCGCAGTAGAAGCGGTGCATTTCCCCGAGAAAGTCCCCGAAGCCGTCGGGCCGCAGGAGCAGGTCCATGAAGAGGTCGGCGGTGCCCCGGATGAACTGGAGCTGCTCAAACGGCCTGGGACAGCACCCCGCCAGGACAAAGGCCTCCGTGCCCTCGCAGAACCGGTTGACCTGGTCCGCGTCCACCGTCATCCATTCCACGGGAATGTGCACCTTTCCAGCGTCCGCCTTCCAGTCGCGGACGAGGGGCTCCTTGACCTCGCCAATGACCCCGCGCTGGATGTTGACGAAGGAGCAGCCCCAGTCGTCCACAGAAATCCCGGGCTCCGCGGGGTCGCCGTTACCGGGGCCGTTTTCGCGGAGGAATCCCGGGCATCCGGTGATGTCGGGGGGGAAATCGCGCAGGATGTCCGCGACCGCCTGGCGGTGGTGGATCTCCGCCCAGGGCAGGGTCCACATTTGGCGCGCTGCGCGCGCGGGCCGGCGGCACTCAAGGGTCTGGCGGACGAGGTCGCGGGGGGATGCGGGCATGCTCTCTTCTCTCCGGGGGCGGGCGTTCACCCGCGAATTTGAAATCCCTTTTCACCGGACGGCGCCCCGTCCTCCCAGGACTCCTCAACCCGGTCCACGCGGGCGAGCCGGGGCCCAAGCGCGCACCAGTCGCGCATTTCGGCCAGAGCCACCGCGGGCCCCTCGAACAGGGCCTCCACCCCGCCGCCCGGGAGGTTGCGAACCCATCCGGCGAGGCCGAGCCGCCGGGCCTCCTCGGCGGCGGCCCAACGGTAGCCGACGCCCTGCACCCTTCCGGACACGCGGACGCGCAGGCGCTGCATCACATCTCCTCGCGCATCTCCAGCAGGCGGGCGCGGTAGGCGGGCAGGGCCAGGGCGATGGACGCCTGGCAGGCCGCGTGGGAAAGCTCCTTGTCCACATTCTCGATGCTGGGCTGGAGCAGGGGGATGATGCGGGCGGACCCGAGTTCGACCACCAGCTCAAAGACTCTCATTTTCGCGGGCATGCTCTCCGAACGGAGCAGGTCCTGGAAGACGGTGAGGGCGGTGGGGTCGCCCGAGGCCAGAAGCGCGGCGGCGATCTCGGCCCGGTAGATCAGGTTGTTGTCCGTGGGGTCCTCGCGGCGGGCGAGCCGGGCGCGGAGGAACTGGGTGGCGTCCCAGTCGCCCTCCCTGGCGAGCACGAGGGCGATCTTCGGCGAAAGGGTGGGATAGTCCGAGAAAATCCGTTTGAGCTCCTCGGTCTTCGTGGGGTCGTTGAGGGCGTGCAGCACCATGACAACGCGGAGGCGCACCTTGCCCTCGGTCTGGGAGAGCAGGTTGAGCATCTCCTGCCGCACGTCGTCGCCGCCGAGGCGCGCGAGGGCGAACACGGCAGCCTCGCCCTTGACGTCACTGGGCTCCTGGACCATGCTGACCAGGCGGGAGATGATCTCGCGCTGGCCCATGCGCGCGAGGGCGCGCGCGGCGGGCGTGGACAGCTCGATGGCGCGGTCCGCGAACATGGGCTTGAGCAGCGGGATGAGGTCGGTGAACCCGCCGACGCCGGTGAGCGAGGCGGAAAGGGCGCGCGCGTCGCGGTTGCCGCTCTCCAGGCCCTGCCGCACGAGGGATTCGGAGAAGCTCTCCCCGATGAGATAGAGCCCCCTGGAGGCCTCCAGCTGCGTCTGGAGGTCGTTCGACTCGACAAGCTGCTTGAGGTAGTTGGTCGCGTCGCCGTCGTTGGAAAGGGCGAGCAGCACGGCGGCGTCCATCTTCATCTCCTGGTCGTCGCTGCTCTCGCCGTAGATTTCCCGCGCGCGGGAGAAGGCCCGGTCCACCACCCGCTGCTGCTCGGCCCGCAGCATCTGGACCTCCTCCGGATTGAAGCGGCTGCCCTCCACCTTGCCGCCCTGGACCTGCACCTCCTCCACCGTGTCCAGCAGGTAGGGGATTTCCCCCTGCTTCTGGGTGAGCACGGTGAGGGTGGTGTCCGTGGCCGAAACGACCTTGAGGTTCGCGTCCTTCGCGCCGGAGTCCTTCAGGACGACCGTGACCAGGGTGTCCGTGCCGGCCAGTTCGCGCAGGGTCACCGGGCGGTCCGCCCCTGTGATCTTGACCTCCGCAGCCCACGCCAGACCGGCCGCCAACACGAGCACCGCCACTGCCACCGCATGTCTCATCGCTTGATTCCTTCTTGCCCCGCGCTGGGCGGGGCCCTCTTTTCCGCGGGCCACGGCGCGCGCCGGACCCGCGCCTATTTTACGGCTTCGCCGCGCCCCTTTCCAAACCCCGCCCCAAGGCCCCCTCAGTGGAGGTTGATGTTCTCCAGGCTGGCGGCCTTTTCGAGGTACTTCCGGGCGCGGGTGATGGAGTCCACGAAGGGGTTCACCGCCATCGCCTGGAGGGCCAGGTCGAAGGAGCGCTGCCGGTGGGCCTCGATGGTCAAGCGGTCGCTCTCCTTGATGGACCAGAAGACCCCCTTGAGGAACCGGGGGAGGAGGCCGACCTTGTGCGCCTTGACCCCCTTCCGGTTCACGGACACGGGAATCTCCACGCTGCTCTCGTCGCTGAGGTCCTTGATGGACCCCTGGTTCAGCACGCAAGCCACCGTGGTGAGCGGCGCGTGCCCCTCGAACCCCTGGATGAGGGGGATGATGCTGTCCGAGTACCACGAGGCGTCCCGCTGGCGCGTCAGCTCGGGGATCATGTCCAGGTGCGGGTCCTCGTACATGCGTAGAATCTGCTGCTCCGCCTCGTACAGGACCTCGGCGCGGAACCGCGTGCAGTGCTGCTGCTTGCGCACCACGTCGGCGCGGTGGAAGTACATGCCCGTGACCCGCGTGGGGATCATGTGGAAAAGCTCGATGAGGTCGTAGTCCAGCCCCTCCTCCTCCCGGCTTTCCAGCAGCTCCAGGAGCTGCGCCATCCGGCTGCGGCCGCCCATCTTCACGTCCTGTATCCAGCCGAGGTGGTAGAGCCCGACATAGTCCATTGTGAGCTGCGAGGGGTCCGCGCCGAGGATGCCGGCGATCTTCTGCGTGTAGGTGCGGTGGGTGTCGCACACGCCGACCACGGTGAGCTTGGTCAGCACGGACAGGGCCTCCACGAGGATGCCCATGGGGTTGCCCAGGTTGATGAACACCGCGCCGGGCGAGGTCCGCTCGACGGTCCGGGCCAGTTCTAGGACCACGGGCAGGGTGCGCAGGGCGTTGATGATCGCGCCGGGCCCCAGCTGCTCGTCGCCCATGAGATTGAACTGCGGCGGCAGCATCTCGTCGCGCAGGCGGGCCTTCATGCCGCCGACGCGCACCTGGTTGATGACGTAGCGGGCCCCCGCGACAGCCTCCACCACCTCGGTTTCGGCCTTGATCTTCAGGGGGAACCCGCTCTTGGCCGCAATCCGCTCGCAGAAGGCGCGGACCACCTCCAGCTTGCGGCCGGGCCGCCCGTGGAGCACGATCTCCCGCACGTTGAGGTTGTTCTTGATGACCGAGGAAACGAACTCGGGAACGTAGACGCTGCTGCCCCCAAGGATCGTGATGCGGTCAATCATGCCGCCCCTCCCCGTCTCAGCCCCGGGCGTCTCCGCAGCGTTTCAAACCGCATCATACCGCGTCCCTGTTTCTCGTGGCCCGCCGGCCGGGCTGAAACGCTCCCTTGCGCGCCCGTCCGGCCCTCTGAAACTAACGGTTGCCGGTGCCTGATGTCAAGCCGGACACGGACCGCATTTCATCCCCCGCTTCGGGCGCGGCCGAAACACCGCCGGGCGTCCGTCTCGCTGCCCAGACGGGCGAAGAGTTCCGCGGCCGCCGCGTACTCCCCGGCCTCCTCCAGCACCCGCGCGGCGAGGGCTGCTCGCCCGGCGGTGTGGAAACGCCGGCCCGCCTCCGCCAGCAGTACCCGCCGCCGGGACGGCCCCGGCCCGCCGGTGTCCGGCATGGACTGAAGCGCCCGGTAAACCGTGTCCGCGGCCCGCTCGCCCTCCGGGGTGCCATCCCGGGAAGACTGCATCCACCCTTCGAGGACGGCCAGCGCGCGGTCGGGCTTGCGGGCCTCCAGCCAGGCCCCCGCGGCCTCGCCGGGCATCATGGCCCTCTCATAGGCCGCCGCCGCGCGCGCCGGTTTCCCGGTCGCCGCGAAGAAGCGCCCCGCCGTGGCGTACTCGCCGCATTTCCACATGAGTGCCGCCGCCTGGGCGGTCCTGCCCGCCTTTGCCAGTTCCTCGGCGGCCCGGAGCCGCTGGCCGTCCTTCAGATACCAGCGGGCGGCCTCCTCGGGCTGGTTCAGCGAGGCGTACACCTCCGCCATCCGGCCGTAGCGCTTCTGGCGGCGCAGCTCCTCCATCGTGTGTTTCGGGTGCTTCGCGGCCTCCAGCGTGTCGCCGAACTCGTCGTTCCCCTCCTCCGGCGGTATCTCGTATCCCGCCATGCTGCGGCGGACACGCCAGTCGTGCACCGCGTTGCGCAGGCGCGCCCACGCCTCAAACAGCACGAAAAGCGGAACCAGCAGCACCACACCGCGCAGGATGTTCGCAGCCACCGGCCCGAGGGGCGCGAGACCGAACGCGCCCTCGACGGCGCGCACGCCGGCCCCCAGCAGGTCCGTCCAGAACCAGCCGCACAACGCCGCCGCCCACTCCACATACCGCTCGCCAGTGCTCATGCAAACCTCCCGCCGCGCGCCCCGGGGAACGGTTGGACACCCGCCCCGTCGCCGAACGGCACACGGGGGATTCTAGCAAACCGGACGGCGGTGTGGAAAGCCCGCCGCCGGGCGCGCGGGCGGCCGCAATCCGTTTTTTGGGGGGTGCGATGACTTGACATGGGGGGACGAATTGGCGTATTCTATGGAAGCCGTGCCGAGGTAGCTCAGCTGGTAGAGCAGCGGACTGAAAATCCGCGTGTCGGCAGTTCGATTCTGCCCCTTGGCACCATTTTTTTTGGACACACCGCCGCACGCCCCCCGGGGTTCGCGGCGTGATGGGTCAGGGCTTCGCCGGAATAGCTCAGTCGGTAGAGCGCGTCACTCGTAATGACGAGGTCCGGGGTTCGATTCCCCGTTCCGGCTCCAGCCGCCCTTTCAGGCGCGGGAACTTTTTGTGGTTCCCGCGCCTTTTGTTTTCCCCCTCCCCCGCCGCAAGAATTGCGCAGAATGTTCACAATGTCGGGATACTGTCCAATGACTTGCATTTTTCGCAGGACCCGGGTATGATAAGACCGTTGTGATTCCAGAAAAGCAAGTAAACCTTGAGAGGTGAAGGCGCCCATGGAAAGCAAGCAGTCGTTCAGCACGTCAGAAGTGGCGCGGTTCTGCCATGTCACCGCCGACACGATCCGCAAGTGGGCCGAGGCGGGGCGCATCCGGGTCTTCAAGACGCCGGGGGGGCACCGGCGCATCCGCCGCGACGACCTCATGCGCTTCCTGCGCGAGAACAGCATTCCGATCCATGAGGATCTGGACAACTCGGGCGTGCGCCTGCTGGTGGTGGACGACGAGAAGGCGGTGATCTCAGTGATCCGCCGTTTCCTGGAGCGCTCCTCGACGCCCTTCCAGATCGAGGTGGCCATGGACGGGTTTGAGGCGGGCCGCCAGGTGGCGACCTTCCGGCCGGACGTGATCTTTCTCGACCTGCGCTTGCCGGGCATTGACGGGTTCGAGGTGTGCCGCCGGATCAAGACCAACCCCGAATCGTCCACGTCGCACGTTCTGGCGATGACCGGATATTACGAGGGCGAGGTGGCCCAGCGGGTCATCGAACTCGGGGCGGACATGCTGCTCCAGAAGCCCTTCACGCCGGACGACCTGCGGCGCGCCCTGGCCAAGGTCGGGGTTGAAGTGAACTGACCATGGCGCGGAGCCCCTCCCCCCAGCGCGCGTCGGCCGCCCGGCCGCGCGCGCCGAGGAACACCCCGCAGGGCGCGGCGGTGCGCCGTGTGTTTGCGGAGGCCGACGGCCCCCTGTCGGTGCAGGACGCCCGCGAGCGCGCGGAGCGCCTGTGCCCGGGCATCGGCATCGCCACGGTCTACCGCACCCTGCGCCGCCTGCTCGCCGAGAAGGCCGTGGCGGCGGTGGACATCCCCGGGGCGGGGGTGCTCTACGAGGCGGCGGCCGGACTGCACCACCACTATTTCGTCTGCCACGCCTGCGGCCGGGCTTTCGTGCTGCGGAACTGTCCGGGCCACCTTCAGGCCATGGTGCCAGATGGTTTTGAGCTGCAGCGGCACGACATCGTGCACCACGGTCTCTGCGCCGGGTGCCGCACGGCGACCGCCTGAGCGGCCCGCCATGGGCATCCCGCTCCCCTTTCCCCTTCCCGCCCTTCCCGAGGCGCCGCTGGACGCGGCGCTGGAGGCGGCCCGCGCCTGCGCGCGCTGCGCGGACCGGCTGCCGCTGGGGCCCCGGCCGGTGCTGCGGGGGCGGGCGGGCGCCCGGCTTCTGATTGTCGGGCAGGCCCCGGGCACCAGGGTCCATGAGACGGGCCTGCCGTGGAACGACGCGAGCGGCGAGCGGCTGCGCGCGTGGATGGGGGTGGACCGGGACACCTTCTACGACGAGGACCGGGTGGCGGTTGTGCCGATGGGCCTGTGCTACCCCGGGCGCGACCCGCGCGGGGGCGACCTGCCCCCGGTGCCCGAGTGCGCCCCTTTGTGGCATCCCCGGCTGGTGCCCCTGTTCCCCGGGCTGGAACTGGCGCTGCTGGTGGGCGGCCATGCCCAGCGGTATTACCTCGGCGGGCGCGCCGGGGCCTCGGTCACGGAGACCGTGCGCTCGTGGCGCCGGTTTGCGCCGGACTTCCTCCCCCTGCCGCATCCCTCCTTCCGCAACACCGCCTGGCTCGCGCGCAACCCGTGGTTTGCCGAGGAGGTGCTTCCCGCGCTGCGCGCCCGGATCCGGGCGCTGCTCTGAGGCGGGCTCAGAGCCCCCGGACGCCGGAGTAGGCCGACATGGTGCGGTGCTCCTTGAGCCGGGAGAAATCGCACAGGGTACTCATGGCCGCGCTGGTGACCTGGATGCCCTCCTCCACCACGGCGGCCACGGGGTTGAGCCCGCCGCTGAGGATGACGCCCACGCGCTCCGCGCCGACGGGGATGTCGAGCAGGGGCTGGTTGGGGCTGCCCACGGCGACCACGCCGCCCAGGCCGATCTCCTCCATGCCGCGGAAGAGGGCGCGCACGTCCGGCAGGGCCACGGCGGGCACCTCGCGGAAACTCGCGCCGATGAGGCCGGACCCCTCGCGCGACGCGCGCCACACGGAGGTCATGTGGCCGCGGATGAAAATCTCCAGCGGGTCGAGGGACGACCCCTCGTAGGTGATGACCTGCGTGAAGCGGCGGGGCTTGCCGTCCGTGATCTCCAGCAGGCCGCCGAAGCGGGAGGCCATGGCGATGCCCGCGTGCAGCAGCACGCCGTTCACGCTCACGCTGCAGACCGTGCCGATGGCCGCGCGGTTCGGGGGCACGGTGAAGCCGCCGATGCGCTCGCCGGGCAGGGCGATCACCACCAGGCGGCCCATGCCCAGCCGCGCCTTGAACACGTCGGACATGATGCTGATCGTGTTGCGCAGGTCGCGGAGCTGCACGGTGGAGATGTTCATGATGATGCGGCCGGCCCTCGAGGACAGGTCGAAGTCCATCTGGTACGAAAGGGCGTCGATCTTCCCGGCGATGAAGCCCACCTTGTCCGCCACCAGCGCCCCCTCCAGCTCCTCGATGCCCCGCGGCGTCAGACGCCGGCCGCCCCTGCCGAGGTTCTCGGTCCAGCCCAGCTCGTCCGCCATGGCCAGATAATTGCGCACCGCCCGTTCGCTGAGCTGAATGCCGCTCAGGTCGAGGGACTTGGCGATCCGCTCGCTGCCCATGCCGTCGGGCGCCTCGTGCAGCACGCGCAGGATGGCCACCATCCGCCGCTTCGTCTTAATATCCATGGATTCCATGGCGTCCGTCTCCCTTGGCCGTCCGCAGACGGCGCGATTTTCCGGGGAAGCCTCCCGGAAAAAGTTCCGCCTCCATTCTCGAAAAACGCGTCCGGGCCGGGGTCCGGCGCGCGAAGTGACGAAAAAGTCCCGCAATTCATCCGGCACATTTGCCGGATTTGCAGGGGTAGTTTGCACCATTTCCGGCTTGATATGCAAGCTTTTTCTTGGATATACTCTGCCCATCCGGATGCGGTATTCCGGTTCCTAGTCTTTCCGTTGCCTTAACCCTCAGCGCTCCGGCCGCAGCCGCCGCGCCAAACGCCCCAGGAGAATCCATCATGTCGTACGTGCAGAGTGTGCTGGAGTCGGTGATCCGCAGGAACGCCGGAGAGCCCGAGTTTCACCAGGCCGTGCGCGAGGTCCTCGAGTGCCTCGCCCCCGTCTTTGAGCGCCACCCCGAATATGAAGAGGCGCGCATTCTGGAGCGCCTCACGGAGCCGGAGCGCGTGATCATGTTCCGCGTGCCGTGGCAGGACGACAAGAACCGCGTGCAGGTGAACCGCGGCTACCGCATCGAGTTCAACAGCGCCATCGGCCCCTACAAGGGCGGGCTGCGCTTCCACCCGACGGTGTACCTCGGGATCCTGAAGTTCCTCGCGTTCGAGCAGATTTTCAAGAACTCTCTGACGACGCTGCCGATGGGCGGCGGCAAGGGCGGCTCCGACTTCGACCCGAAGGGCAAGTCGGACAGCGAGGTCATGCGCTTCTGCCAGTCCTTCATGACGGAGCTGTGCAAGTACATCGGCCCCGACACGGACGTGCCGGCGGGCGACATCGGCGTGGGCGGCCGCGAGATCGGCTTCATGTTCGGCCAGTACAAGCGCATCCGCAACGAGTTCACGGGCGTGCTGACGGGCAAGGGGCTGACTTGGGGCGGCTCGCTGATCCGCCCGGAGGCCACCGGCTACGGCGCGGTCTACTTCGCGCAGAACATGCTGGCCACGCGCGGCCAGGACTTCCAGGGCAAGGTCTGCACCGTGTCCGGCTCCGGCAACGTGGCGCAGTACACGGTCGAGAAGCTGAACGAGCTGGGCGCCAAGGCGGTCACGCTTTCGGACTCCAACGGCTACATCTACGACCCGGACGGCATTGACGCCGAGAAGCTGGCCTTCGTGATGGAGCTGAAGAACGTGCACCGCGGCCGCATCAAGGAGTACGCGGACCGCTTCCGCGGGGCGAAGTTCATCGAGGGCAAGCGCCCGTGGGACGTGCCCTGCGACTGCGCCTTCCCCAGCGCCACGCAGAACGAGGTGAACGGCCAGGACGCCGCCACGCTGGTGAAGAACGGCTGCTTCGTGGTCGCCGAGGGTGCCAACATGCCGACGGACCCCGAGGGCGTGGACGTCTTCCTGAAGGCCGGCATCCTGTACGGCCCCGGCAAGGCGGCGAACGCGGGCGGCGTGGCGGTCTCCGGTCTGGAGATGGCGCAGAACGCCCAGCACACGAACTGGACGCGCGAGGAGGTGGACAGCCGCCTGAAGGACATCATGGCGGCCATCCACAGCCAGGCGAGCACGGCCGCCGAGGCCTACGGCACGCCGGGCAACTACGTCGCGGGCGCGAACATCGCCGGCTTCGTGAAGGTCGCCGACGCCATGCTGGCGCAGGGCCTTGTCTGATCTTTTTTCCGGCCCGGCGGAGTAGAATTTCCGCCGGGCCGGTTTTTTTTGGATAACAACGCGCCGGGACAGGCGCCCGGGCGCGGGGAGCCGACGCGCATGAGCTTCACATCCGGCATCAGTTCCGGACTGCCCGAGCTGGACCGCACGATCCGCGGGGTGCTCGCGGGGGACAACATCGTCTGGCGGGTGGACCGGATAGACGAGTACGCGGCCTTCGTGCGGCCCTTTGCGGAGCACGCCCTCTCCACGGGGCGCCCCACGGTGTATTTCCGCTTCGCGAACCACGCGCCCGTGCTGGACGACCGGCCGGACAACCCGCTTTTTCTCCAGCTGACCCTGGACCCGGCGCAGGGATTCGAGGGGTTTCTCGACGCGGTCCACGACACCATTGAGGCGACCGAAAAGGGGGCCTACTATGTGTTCGACTCCCTGTCGGACCTTTCAGCCGCGTGGCACGGCGACGCCATGCTGTGCAACTTCTTCCTCATGACCTGCCCCTACCTCTACGACCGGGGCGACCTGGCCAGTTTCGCGCTCCTGCGCGACCGCCACTCCAACGAGGCGGTGCTGCCGATCCGCAACACCTGCCAGGTGATGCTGGACGCGTACAAGAAGGGCGGCACGATCTTCGTGCGGCCCCTGAAGACCCAGCAGCGCTTCTCCCCCACCATCCACATGCTGCACCGGTGGGAGAACGGCGCGCTCACGCCCATCGCCGAGAGCCACGTCATCACCGAGGTGCTCAAGCCGGTGCCCCCGTCCGCGGTGGGCTGCTCGGTGCGGCCGCTGGACGCGTGGAACCGCGCGTTCATGCAGGCCCAGGACCTGCTCACCGGACCGCCCGAGCTGCTGCGCAGCGAGCTGGCCAACCACCTGTTTGAGACCCTGCTGCGCATGCTCATCTCGCACGAGGACCGGGTGCTGGGGCTGGCGCGCCGCCACCTGACGCTGGCCGACCTGCTGGAGATCGGGCGGCGCACCGTGGGCACGGGCCTCATCGGCGGCAAGTCCGCGGGCATGCTGCTGGCCCACGCCATCCTGCGGGGCGCGGGGGGCGAGTGGGCCGGGCGGCTGGAGATGCACGACAGCTTCTACATCGGCTCCGACTGCTTCTACACCTTCCTCGTGCGCAACGGATGCTGGTGGATGCGCCGCCGCCAGAAGGCGGGCGAGACCCTTTTCGAGGAGGCCGAGCAGGCGCGCCGCCGCATCCTCACGGGCAAGTTCCTCCCGGAGTTCGAGGGCGAGCTCGAGCGCATCATGGAGTACTTCTCCAGCGCGCCCATCATCGTGCGGTCCAGCTCGCTGCTGGAGGACGCCTTCGGCAACTCCTTCGCGGGAAAGTATGACAGCGTCTTCTGCGCGAACCAGGGCTCCTTCCACCAGCGGATGGAGGACCTGAAGACGGCGATCCGCACGGTGTACGCCAGCGCCATGAGCGCGTCGGCCCTGGCCTACCGCAAGGCCCACGGGCTGCTCGAGCGCGAGGAGCAGATGGGCCTCCTGATCCAGCGGGTCTCCGGCACCCAGCACGGCCAGCTCTTCTTCCCCGACCTGGCGGGCGTCGGGTTCTCGTTCAACCCCTATGTATGGAACCCGGACATCGACCCGGAGGCCGGCGTGCTGCGCATGGTGTTCGGCCTGGGCACCCGCGCGGTGGACCGGTCCGACTCCGACTACACGCGCCTCGTGGCGCTCAACGCCCCCGACCTCTCGCCGGACACGCGGGAGAGCGGCCAGGGGAAATGCAGCCAGCGCATTGTGGACGTGCTGGACCTCGACGCGAACCAGCTGGTGTCGCTGGACTTCGGCGGGGTGGTGGAGCGGGCCGGCGGCGACCATGACCGTGCCGTGGCCCGGTTTTCCCACCGCGACCCGGCCCTGGTGCGCGCCGTGCGGGCGCAGGGGACGGGCACCGTGCCCCTGACCATCACCTTCGACCGGATGATCCGCGACACGTCCTTCATCGAGGACATGCGCGGGGCGCTCCGGCTGCTGCAGGACGCCTACGACTACCCGGTGGACGTGGAGTTCACGGCGAACTTCCCCGAGGAGGGCGTGTACAAGCTCAACATCGTGCAGTGCCGCCCCCTCCAGGTGAAGGGCAACGCGGTGTGCGAGCCCCTGCCCGCCCGCATCCCGGAGGAGGACATCCTCCTGCGCGCGCGGGGCCCCGTCATCGGGCCCAGCCGCTCGGAGACCCTGGACACCTTCCTCTACGTGGTGCCGGAGGTCTACTCCAGCCTGCCCAACGCCGACCGCTACCGCGTGGCCCGGACCATCGGAAGGGTGACCCAGGCGCTCAGGGGGGCGCGGCTCATGCTGCTGGGGCCGGGCCGCTGGGGCACCACCACCCCCTCCCTGGGGGTGCCCGTGTCCTTCGCCGAAATCCACCCCGTCAACGTCCTCTGCGAGATCGTGGCCATGCGCGACGGACTGGTCCCGGACGTCTCCCTGGGCACCCATTTCTTCAGCGAGCTGGTGGAGCAGGACATGCTTTACATCGCCGTGTACCCCGAGCGGCCGGAGACGGTCCTGAGGGAGAGTTTCTTTCGGGACGCGCCCAACCTGCTGCTTGAGCTGGTGCCGGAGGCGGCGGTGTTCGCGGACACCCTGAGGGTGGTGCGCGTGGACCCGGCGGCGGGCAAGGTGCGGCTCCACGCGAATGTTTTGGAACAGGAAGTGGTCTGTTTCCGGGAACCTGCGGGGTCCTCCGGGGGATGAATACCCCGACAGGTGTGAAAACGGCGGGTTCCGGCCCAAACCCGGAAAAGCCGGGAATTCTGCTTGCGAACTGCGGTGTTTTGTGGTAAACTGTGGACAAGTCATAGGGTGGAGGTCTTCAGTGCGCGAAGGCGTGAGAAGGCCGAAAACGCTTGACTTTTTTGACTTGTTTCTGGTTTAATTTGGCAACGATTGAAGTGAGTGCCGACGCCTTGGCGGGGTTGTCGTTCAGGGCGGCAAACATTCAACACAGCGAGAAGGAGAAGCGTGATGAAGAAACTGGTTCTGGTTTTGGCAGTGGCGGTTGCGGTGGCCGGGCTGAGTTCCGTCGCCCATGCCGCGAAGACGTGGGACGACATGTCCTGGTGGGGAAACACGGGCGCGACCCCGGAGCCGCAGCCGGAAAGCGGCACGTGCCCGGCGCAGATGAACCGTGACGGCTATTGGTGGTGGCCGACCGAAGCCGCCAGCAACGCGGACGACGGCGAGCTGTGGGGCAACCGCGGCATCGTCTACCGCGACTGGGAAAAGCCGGTGGAGAAGGTCGTCGAGCCTGTAAAGCCGCAGGAAAAGAAGCCGGAAGAGGTTCGCACCGTCCCCGTGCTGAACAACGTCCTGTTCGACTTTGACAAGGCCGTTCTGAAGCCCGAAGGCAAGGTCGAGGTTGACAAGCTGGTTGCCGAGATGAAGAAGTTCGCCAAGGACACGGTCGTGGTCGAAGGCCACACCTGCGACATCGGCGCCGACACGTACAACATGGGCCTTGGCCAGCGCCGCGCCGACGCCGTCCAGAAGTACATGGTCGAGAGCGGCATCGACGCCGCCCGCGTCCAGACGGTGAGCTTCGGCGAGACGAAGCCGGCCGTTCCGAACGACAGCGCCGCGAACCGCAAGCTGAACCGCCGCGCCGAGTTCAAGGTCACCATCGTCAAGTAAGATGTTCAACGTCTGGCGGCTTCGGCCGCAGGTTCTGACCCAGACGAAGTGAGTTGAGGTTGCCCCGGCATCGCCGAGCGCGGTGCCGGGGCACTTTTCTTGCCGGACCCCGTCCGGCGGGGGTGCTCTCATGCGCATTCTTTTCATCGGTGACGTGGTGGGGCGGACGGGACGGGCCGCGGTGGCCCGCATCCTTCCGGAACTCCGGAAGGCGCAGGCGGTGGACCTGGTCGTGGCGAACGCGGAGAACTCCGCGGCCGGCATCGGCGCCACCCCTGCCACGCTCCAGGAACTCCGCCGCCAGGGCGTGGACCTGTTCACCCTGGGCAACCACACCTGGCGGAAGAAGGAGCTGCTGGACGCCATGGACGGCCTCGCCTGCGCGGCGCGCCCGGCCAATTTTCCGGACGGTGTGCCGGGCCGGGGCGCCGTCACCGCCACCCTGGCCGACGGCCGCAAGGCGGCGGTCCTCAACCTGGTGGGCCGCGTGTACATGGACCCCGCGGACTGCCCCTTCGCGGCGGCGGACCGCATCCTGCCGGAGCTGCGGAAGGTGACCCCGGTGATTCTGGTGGACTTCCACGCGGAGGCCACCTCGGAAAAGGCGGCGCTGGGCTGGCATCTCGACGGCCGCTGCTCGGCCGTCATCGGCACGCACACCCACGTGCAGACGGCGGACGAGTGGATCCTGCCCGGCGGCACGGCGTTTCTCAGCGACGCCGGGATGACGGGCCCCGCCCACTCCATCATCGGCATGAAGCGCGGCTCCATTCTGGAGAAGTTCGTGCGGGGCATCCCCGGAAAGTTCGAGGTCGCGGAGGGGCCCTCCATCTTCAGCGCCGTGCTGGTCGAGGTGGACGACACCACGGGGAAGGCGCAGTCCATCACCCGCATCCTTCTCCGGGACCCCAAATAGCGCGGCTCTTCCCCTGCGCCGCCCACCGTGTGGTTGTGGACGCAGTGGACAGACTGGACTAGGTGGACCGGGTCTGGGGATTGGACCGGTCAGTCCGACATCTTCGCAGACCCACCCTCGGCGCGGTCCCCCAACTTGCCCCGGCACCCGGCCGCCCGGTATCATCTCCGGATTCCGTTCCGCGGGTTCCGCCCGCCCAAAAAAAGGAGTCCGTTTCATGCCCAAGATGAAATACGCCTACTATGCGGTGGTCGCGGTCGTCGCCGTGGCCGGCCTCTCCGCCATCAACGTCTTCAAGCCCGACACGGCCGTGAAGGCGGACCGGGAACAGCAGGAGGAGGCGCGGGAAATGCTCGCGCAGGCGGACAAACTGAGTGAAGAAGCCAAGGCGGCGGCGGCCCAGGAGGCCCCCAAAGCCGCGGAACCAGAAATAAAGGAGAGCGCGCCCGTGGACACGCCCGAAAAGGCCCCCGAAAAGTTCAGTGTCGAGTTTGAATGCACCAACGGCACCTTCGTGGTGGAGTGTGTGACCGAGTGGGCGCCCCTGGGCGCGCAGCGCTTCTACACCCTGGTCAAGGAGGGCTTCTTCAACGACTCCGGGTTCTTCCGCGTGGTGCCGGGTTTCGTGGTGCAGTTCGGTCTGGCCGCCGACCCCTCGGCGACGGCAAAGTGGAAGTCCACGACCCTCCGCGACGACCCGGTGAAGCAGAGCAACAAGAAGGGCTTCATCACCTTCGCGAAGACGGGCGCGCCGAACAGCCGCACCACGCAGGTGTTCATCAACTACCGCGACAACACCGGCCTGGACAGCCAGGGCTTCGCCCCCTTCGGCCAGGTGGTGTCGGGCATGGATGTCGTGGAGAAGATCAACGCCGAGGCCGGCGAGCGGCCGAACCAGGGCATGATCACCTACGAGGGAAGCGCCTACCTCAAGAAGAACTTCCCGACCATGGACTTCATCAAGAAGGCCACCATCAAGCAGTGACCGCGGCGGGGGCCCCTCCCCGCCGCCCGTATGCGCGCCCCCGCACGACGCCGGCGAAACGGACCGCGTGCGGGGGCGGTCCTTTTGAAGACACGCACCGAAAGGAGACGCTGCCATGGACGACACGACCCGCGAAGCCCAAACCCCGCCCCCCGCCGGGGGACAGCTTTCCCGGCGCTCCCTGCTGGCCTCCATGCTCGCCGCGACGGCGGGCGCCGGTCTGGGACTGAAGGCCCACGCGAAGGAGGCCGCCGCGCCCGCCGCCGCACAACCGGCCGCGGCCGCCCTCCCCTCCCGGGTGGCGCTCATGTGCTCCGAAGACCCTGCGCGGCTGCAGCGCGTCGCCTGGCGTCCCGGCAACCCGGAGGCCAAGGCGCTCGCACAGCTCCTCCTCGCGCCGGCCGGGCCCATCGCCGAGGCGGACGCGCTGACGGTGGAGGCGGAGACCTCGGTGTTCAACCTGCCCCAGGGCGTGCCCCTCGCCCGGTCGTCGGCGGCCTTCACCAGCCTGGCCCCCGGCACCGCCTACTGCTACCGAGTCGGCGACGGCGCCTCCTGGAGCTCCTGGCATACCTTCCGCACGGCCCCGGAGGGTGCCGGATCCTTCCGGTTCCTCTATTTCGGCGACGTGCAGACCGAGATCCGCTCGCAGGCCGCCCGCACCCTCCGCGCGGGGTGGCAGGCCGCGCCGGATGCCCGGTTCGCCCTCTTCGCCGGGGACCTGGTGAACCACGGGTTCAACGACAGCCAGTGGGACGAGTTCCACGAGGCGCTGGGGTTCATGTCGGGGTCGGTGCCCCTGCTGCCCACCCCCGGCAACCACGACACCAAGCGCGAGACACCCGCCGAGTCGCTTGCCGCGCCGTACAGCGCGGCCCCGGCCTACCATGCGAACTTCTCGCTGCCCCAGAACGGGCCGGACATCCCCGAGCTCAGGGGCGAGGCCTACTATGTGGACTACCAGGGCGTCCGGGTGATCTCGATCAACTCGAACGTGCTCGACGACGACCGGCCGCTGAACGAGAAGCACCGGCAGGCGTGGGACGGCCTGCTGGCGTGGCTGGAGACGGCCCTGCGGGACAACCCGAACCGGTGGACGGTCACAACGCACCATCATCCCATCTACTCCGGGTCGGAGGGCCGGGACAACGAAGGCATGCGGAACCTTCTCCGCCCGCTGTATGACAAGTACCGGGTGGACCTGGTGCTCCAGGGGCACGACCACTGCTACTGCCGCACCCACAAGGTCGCGGGCGACCAGGTGGTCGCCGCCGACGCCCCCGGCACCGTTTACATGGTGTCCGTGTCGGGGCCGAAACTGTACACCCTGGACCCGAAGTTCAAGCAGCTGATGGCGGCCACGCGCGGCAAGACCCAGATGTACCACACCGTGGACGTGACCCCCGACCGCCTGACGGTGTCCGGTTTCGCCGCCAACGGCGAGCCCGTGGACGCCTTCTCGCTGACCAAGGACGAGGCGGGAAACTCCACGCTGGCGACCGTGTGACCGTCCCCCGGCGCGTCCGGCGATAGCATCCGCCCGCAGGGCTCTGCTATCATGCGTTGGCCCGCGGGAGCGCGGCCTTTCATGGAGAACGCTTTCTTTTGATCACCCGCCTGCTGACAGCCCTTTTCGGCACCAGCGCCGAGCGCGATCTGCGCCGGATGATGCCCCTTTGCGACGCCGTGCGCGGCCACGGACGCCGCGTGAGCGCCCTGACCGACACGGCCCTGCGCGCCCAGACGGGCGTGTTCAAGGAGCGCCTGGACCGGGGCGAGCCCCTGGACGACCTGCTCCCCGAGGCCTTCGCCGTGGCGCGCGAGGCGGCGAAGCGGGTGGCCGGGCTTCGCCCCTTCGACGTGCAGATCATCGGCGGCGTGGTGCTCCACCGGGGCGGCATCGCCGAGATGGTCACGGGCGAGGGCAAGACCCTGGTGGCCATCCTTCCCGTGTACCTGAACGCCCTCACGGGGCGCGGGGTGCATGTGGTGACGGTGAACGACTACCTGGCGCGGCGCGACGCGGAGTGGATGGGCAGCATCTACCAGTTCCTGGGCATGTCCGTGGGCCTGATCCAGCAGGACATGAACACAAACGAGCGCCAGGTGGGCTACCGCGCGGACATCACGCACGGCACCAACAGCGAGTTCGGCTTCGACTACCTGCGCGACAACATGGCGACCCACCCGTCCTACCGGGTGCAGCGCGAGCTGAACTACGCCATCGTGGACGAGGTGGACTCGATCCTGATCGACGAGGCGCGCACGCCGCTGATCATCTCCGGCCGCCCGGAGAAGAGCAGCGAGATCTACATCAAGGTGGACGAGGTGGTCCGGCGGCTCCGCAAGGAGGAGCACTTCACGGTGGACGAGAAGCAGAACTCCATCATCCTCACCGACGAGGGGATGGAGGCCTGCGAGCGCATGCTGGGCATCGACGACCTGTACACCAACGAGACCATCGGCCTGGTCCACATCATCCAGCAGTCGCTGAAGGCCCACGAGTTCTTCAAGAAGGACGACGAGTACATCGTGCGCGACGGCGAGGTGCTTATCGTGGACGAGTTCACGGGCCGCGTGATGACGGGGCGCCGCTGGTCTGACGGCCTGCACCAGGCCGTGGAGGCGAAGGAGCGGGTGCCGATCCGCTTCGAGTCGCAGACCGTGGCCACGGTCACCTACCAGAACTACTTCCGCCTGTACAACAAGCTGGCGGGCATGACGGGGACCGCGCTGACCGAGGCGGTGGAGTTCCAGAACACCTACAAGCTCGACGTGCACCCCGTTCCGACCAACCTGCCCATGGTGCGCCAGGACCTGACGGACCTCATCTTCGGCACCGAGCAGGGCAAGTTCCGCTACGTCGTGAAGGAGATCAAGCGCGTCCACGAGACGGGCCGCCCCGTGCTGGTGGGCACCGTGTCCGTCGAGAAGTCCGAGGAGGTCTCCGAGATGCTCCGCGCGGAGGGCATCACGGAGTTCCAGGTGCTCAACGCGAAGCACCACGAGCGCGAGGCGGCCATCGTGGCGAACGCGGGCAAGCGCGGCGCGATCACCATCGCGACCAACATGGCCGGCCGCGGCACGGACATCAAGCTGGCCGAGGGCGTGCG
>JAKPUV010000527.1 GCA_029554925.1 Candidatus Hydrogenedentota bacterium
TGAAGCCGGACTCCGTCATCGTGGAGCCGACCTCCGGGAACACGGGCATCGGCGTGGCGCTGGTGGGGCGGCTCAAGGGCTACCAGGTGCGCATCGTCATGCCGGAGAACATGAGCGAGGAGCGCAAGAAGCTGATCCGCGCCCTGGGCGCCGACCTGATCCTCACCCCCGCGGGCGAAAGCATCGCCGGGGCCGTCGAGTGCGTGCGCCGCATGCAGGCGGAGGACCCCCGGATCTTCGTGCCCCAGCAGTTCGAGAACCCCGACAACCCCCGCATCCACTACGAGCAGACCGCCCGCGAGCTGTGGCGGCAGATGAGCGGCGACATTGACTGCTTCGTCGCCGGGGTCGGCAGCGGCGGCACCCTCCAGGGCGTCGGGAAATTCCTGAAGGAGCACCGCCCCTCCGTGAAACTGGTCGCCGTCGAGCCCAAGAACGTGTCCGCCCTCCTCGGCCACGAGCCGGGCCTCCACCAGATACAGGGCATCGGCGACGGGTTCATTCCGCCCATTCTCGACGTCTCCATGATTGACGACGTCATCGAGGTGACGGACGAGCAGGCCATCGCGACCACCCGCGAGCTGGGCGGTCAGTTCGGCCTGCTGGTCGGCATCTCCTCCGGCGCGAACGTCTGGGCCGCCCAGCAGATGGCCGGCAGGATGAAGGGAAACATCACCACCGTCCTCTGCGACCGCGCCGAGCGCTACTTCAGCACCGCCCTCATGTAACCCGTCCGGCGGTCTTCGTCCGTCGCCGCAGGGTCCGCGCACCCGCCGCCGCCAGCAGAACCGCCAGCCCCGCGCCCGCGCCCAGCGGCAGCGCGCCCTCGGCCAGCACCTCCAGCACAAACGGCTCGCTCTCGTGCACGCCCTTCGAGTCGTCATACACGCGGACCGTGTACGCTCCGGCGTTGAAGGCCGTCACATCCGTCAGCGTGAGCGTGGCCGTGTACACGCCCAAAGACTGGCCATTGAAGAACCACTCGTAGGACAGGTGGCCCAGCAAACCGTCGCCCCCGGCGCGGAGCGTCACCGTGGAACCTTCCGCCACCCGCGACCCCGTCCCATAGATCACCGCCCGCGGGGCCGTTCCGCTTGGGACGTGGTCAATCACCCAAAGCGCCGCCTTTCCCTTTTCATCCGGTGGCGTGAAGGCGTTGTTGTCCACCTGTACAAAGAAGAGGCGCTGCCGGTGCGCGAAGAGGGCGCCGCACCTCATTAGGGGAGACGCGGAGGAAACGTTGTCATCCATGTCCGCCGCCAGCTCCGTTTCCCCCGGCGTGCCGTTGGTGCGCCAGAGGCTGACCCCGTGCGCAGCGTCTTCCCAGGAGAAGTACACCCAGCCTCCGCATTTCACAAGGGGGGGGCTTACCGCAGGATCATTCATTGGATATCCGTTGAACCAGTCGATAGGCTTTATCGGTGTGAGCGCCCCTCCGGACGGATTCCATGAGTGCAGCCCCCGTACCCCCGCCGCATCAGAATCCACGGCCAGAATGAAGCGGCCGCCAAGCTCCGCATGCAATCCCCCCATGAAGGACATTCCGGAAGAGAGGAGGGGGGTGGCACTTGCCTCCATTGTGGTGAGGTTGAGGCACAGGCCCCGAAGGATGAGCCCTGAGTTGTCCGGGCCACAGATCTGCGCCCCAATCAGTGCGGGGCTGATTGTTGGGGCGTCTTGCCCCGGCAGGACCTCAATGTCGGACCCGTTTGTCCGAAGCAGGTAATGCTTCTCGTCGAAATAGGCAAGATCTGACACCCCCTCGTCTCCCCCGTATGCCCGGGTTACGGAGACCTTGACGACTCCCCCAAGGGACCACCCGGCATCCACGAGAACATGGTGCCTGTTGCTGTTGGTCTGGCCGACTTCCCCGAAGATATCGTGCAAGGTGAAGAGGTCGGCCGCCACACCCGTTCCGGCGGGGGTTCCGTCCGTTGTCCACAGGCAGAGGCCAGCCTCCTCGTCGTAAGCGTTGAAGACCAGACGATCCCCCAAGGGAAAGAGGGCGGACGGAAAATTGTAGCAAGTCCCGGTGTTCAGACCGGAGTAGAATGACTCCGGGGGGAAGGAAACCAGTGGCAAAGTGCCCTGTATCGTGCCATCCGAACACCACAGCGCATGATCGGTTCCCCAGTACAGCCGGTTGCGGTGCATGACGGCACCCGGAAGGAACCGCGACTGATGGTGATGAACCCTTCCGGCGAAAACGCGGTCTGTCACCATGACCGGAACATCGTCTCCGGAATCCATGCGCCACAACGTGTAAGGCGACTGTTCCACGAATCCCCCCTCGGAGACGGCGAAGTAGGCGGTGAAATCGTCTGCTGCGAGCACGATTGCCTGGCGTCCTTCTTTTCCGGGAAAAACCATCTCCCGGGTGCCCCCGGGTGTCCCGTCCGATACGATCAACTTGCCCGACGGGTTCATGTACCACGCAAAGACGCGGGGACCGCATGCCCAATACCGTCCCTCCGCCGCGGTATCTTCAAAAACGTAGAGCTTCCGGGGGGTAACCTCTTGGGCAAGGGCAGCGGTGGGGCAGAGAAACAGGGCGGCCAAAAGCACTCGCGTCCAGTTCGCCATGACTCCTCTCCTTACGATGCGGCGATTTCCACACATCGGGTGTCATATTAACACGATCCCTCCAATTCTTCAAGGGAAAGAAACTCTACGGGGCATTCGCTTTTGTTTCCGTGCCCCCATGACGATTTGATAGACTGGGCACGTGCTTTCGCACTAACCGAAAGGAACGGACGATGCGCGCAAGAGTCTTTTGTCTGGCCGTTGTGCTGGGGTTGCTGGCCGGGCCGCTGCATGCGGCGGTGACGGCGCCGAACATTTTCGGCGACCACATGGTGGTGCAGGCCGGGCAGGCGGTGCCGGTCTGGGGCAAGGCGGACCCGGGGGAGAAGGTGACGGTGTCGCTGGGCGGCCGCAGCGCCTCGACCACCGCGGGCTGCTGCGGCAGGTGGATGGTTAAGGTGCCGCCGGTGAAGGCGGACGGCCCGGTGGAGCTGACCATCTCCGGCAAGGACAGCACCCTGGTCTTCCGCGACGTGCTGGTCGGCGAGGTGTGGGCCGGGTCCGGCCAGTCAAACATGCAGTGGCCCGTGGAGTTGTCGCGGGACGCCGAGACGGAGATCGCCCAGGCGGACTACCCGCAGATCCGGCTGTTCCAAGTGGAGCGCAAGGTGGCCGGGGAGCCGCAGGACAACTGCAACGGCGCCTGGATGGTCTGCACGCCGGAGAACGTCCCCAAGTTCTCGGCGGTGCTCTACTTCTTCGGGCGCACGCTGCACGAGGAGCTGAAGCGCCCCGTCGGCCTGATCCACACCTCCTGGGGCGGCACCCCCGCCGAGGCATGGACCAGCCGCTGCGCGCTGTCCTCCCACCCCGACCTGAAATGCCTCGTGGACCAGTGGGATGATGCGGTTCAGAAATACCCCGCCGCGATGGAGAAGTACAAGCAGAATCTGGCCGCGTGGGAGGAGGCCGCCGCCAAGGCGAAGGCCGACGGGAAGCCCGAGCCGCCCAAACCCGGCGAGCCGCGCGGGCCGGAGCATCCGCACCGGGCCTCGGGGCTGTACAACGCCATGATCGCCCCCATCGTGCCCTACGGCATCCGAGGAGCCATCTGGTACCAGGGCGAGAGCAACGCCGGCCGCGCCTACCAGTACCGGGAGCTGTTCCCCGCCATGATCGAGGACTGGCGCGCGGCGTGGGGGCAGGGCGACTTCCCGTTCTACTTCGTGCAGCTTGCCAATTTCATGGCGCGCGCGCCGGAGCCCGGGGAGTCGGAGTGGGCCGAGCTGCGCGAGGCGCAGACCATGACCCTCGGCCTCAAGAACACCGGCATGGCCGTGATCATTGACATCGGCGAGGAGAAGGACATCCACCCGAAGAACAAGCAGGACGTCGGGAAGCGCCTCGCGCTCAACGCGCTGGCGAAGGACTACGGCCGCGACGTCGCCTGGTCCGGCCC
>JAKPUV010000627.1 GCA_029554925.1 Candidatus Hydrogenedentota bacterium
GGCCGCCGCCGTGATGGACATGGACGGCACCACGACGACCACGGAGCCGGTGTGCATCCACGCGCTGGACACGATGACGCGCCGGGCCTCGGGGCGCGCCGACGACCCGTCCTGGCCGGGCCTCGACCATGCGCGGGACTACCCCCACATCATCGGCAACAGCACGACGAAGCATGTCGAGTATCTCGTGCGGGCCTACGGGGACGGGTTCAGGGAGGACGCGCTGCGGCAGCACTACATCGCCGGGGCGGCGTGGACGCTCGGGCACGGCAAGGACGAACTGCGGCGGCGCGAGGTGCGGTCCACCCTGGCCGCGACGGGGCTGGCGGGGCTGCTTTCTGACGCCCGGTTTCAGGCGCTCTGCGCGGCGGCGGATCACCGCGATCCGGAGACGGCGGCCCTGCTGGCGGCGCTGGCGGCGGAGACGGCCGGGGCTTTCACCTGTGCGGGCGTCGCCGCGCGCACCCGCGCGTGCATTGACATCTACTACCACCGCTACCACGAGGTGCTGGAGGCCGTGGGGCGCGGCGAGGGCGATGTGGCGGCGCGGGAGATTCTGGGGCCGGGCTCCTCGCGCCTCGTGGGGCCCATGCCCGGCGTGGGGGTGTTCCTCGCGCTCCTCCGGGGCCTGCTTGGGGCCCATGCCGGGGCCTTTGCGGGCATGCTCTGTGCCCAGCTTGAGCAGGCCGGTGTGGCGCCGCCGCCGCCCGGCGAGGCCCGCGCCCTGCTGGAGGGGCTGGGGCGGCATTTTGCCGCTCGGCCCGCCAAACTCGCCCTGGTGACCTCCTCCATCGCCTACGAGGCGCACCTGGTGCTCGGCGAGATCTTCCGCGTCCTGCGCTCTGAAATTCCGGCGTGGCCCGTGCCGCAGGGGCTCCGGGACACCCTGCTGGAGGCCTTCGCCGACCCGCTGGTGTTTTATGATGCCGTCATCACGGCCACCGACTCCAGCGAGATCCGGCTGAAGCCCCACCGCGACCTCTACTCCATCGCCCTGCACGAGCTGGGCGT
>JAKPUV010000635.1 GCA_029554925.1 Candidatus Hydrogenedentota bacterium
CGACCTGAAGCTGAAGAACGCCGAAATGGCCGCCTTCGGCAGCACCCGCCACCCGAAAATGGCCGCGGAGGACGACCCGAACCTGAAGGCCCTGCTCGACGCGGGCACGCGCGTGGTCACGATCTTCGCCAAAACCTCGCCGCTCCATGTGCGCGAGATCCTCGGGGTCTCCCTCGACCGCAACCTGAAGATCGTGGAGGAGTCCGTGGCCTACCTGCGGGCGAACAAGCGCCGCGTGTTCCTCGATGCCGAACACTTCTTCGACGCCTACGCCGAGGACGCCGACTACGCGCTCTCCGTGCTGGCGACGGCGCTGGAGGCGGGCGCCGAGGCGCTGGTGCTCTGCGAGACCAACGGCGGCCGCCTGCCCTTCGAGGTGGAGGCGGCCACGGCGGCCGTGACGGCGCGCTTCCCGAAGGCATGCGTCGGCATCCACACGCACAACGACTCGGGTTGCGCCGTGGCCAACGCGCTGGCGGCGGTGCGCGCGGGCGCGCGGCAGGTGCAGGGAACGATTAACGGCTACGGCGAGCGCACGGGGAACGCGGACCTGTGCACCATCATCCCTAACCTCCAGCTCAAGATGGGCTATGACGTGCTCAAGCCGGACCGGCTCGCCCGGCTCACCCGCAAGAGCCACCTCGTCGCCGAGCTGGCCAACATGTCCCCGCGCGACAACGCGCCCTACGTGGGGCGCGACGCCTTCACGCACAAGGGCGGCATGCACGCCGACGCCGTGCGCAAGTGCAAGGCCAGCTACGAGCACGTGGACCCCGTGCTGGTCGGCAACGCCACCCGCATCGCCGTCAGCGAGATGTCCGGCCGGTCCAGCCTCATCCAGAAGGCGGCCGAGCTCGGCATCGCCCTCGACAAGAACGACCCGGCCACCAGGAGCATCCTCGGCCGGGTGAAGCAGCTGGAGAACGAGGGCTTCGAGTTTGAGGGCGCCGACGCGTCCCTCATCCTGCTCATCCGGCGCGGCATGGGCGCGGCGGAGCCCTTCTTCACCCCCCTGAGCTACCACGCCCACGTCAACCAGAACTCGGCGGACGGCGCGCCGGTGTCCGAGGCCACCGTGAAGGTGGCGCTTCCCGACGGGTCCGAACGGCACACCGTGGCCGAGGGCCACGGCCCCGTGGACGCGCTCAACCTGGCGCTGCGCAAGGCCCTCCAGGACCACTATCCCGAGATCGGCGAGGTGCACCTGGAGGACTTCAAGGTGCGCATCCTCGACGGCAAACTGGCGACCCAGGCCAAGACCCGCGTGCTCATCGAGTCCAGCGACGCCCTGGAGTCCTGGAGCACCGTCGGCGTGTCCGAAAACATCATCACGGCGTCCTTCCTTGCCCTGGCGGACAGCGTCGCCTTCAAGATTCTGAAGACCCGCGTGAAGAACGGCGCCCTCAAGGGATAGCCCCGCGCGCCGTCTGCGGGCGGACACCCCAGACGCCCCGCTCCCGGGATTTCCGGGGCGGGGCGTTTTTTTGAAAAAGGGTCATTGGGGTATTGACACGGGCGAAAAAAAAGGTTATCATACCGTTAGATTTCTAACAATCACGGCGGGGAAAGGCCCGCCCGGGTAGGCAACAGGGAAAGGAAAGGGTCATGGGCGCCGCGATACTTGTTGTGCTGGTGGTCGTGGGCGGACTGGCGGCGGGGTATATCAGCATGTTCCGGTCGTTCGCGCTGGGAAGGCGCGTGGACGAGCTGGAGAACGCCCTGCGCATTCTGGAGCAGCGGGCGAACCGGCAAACTGTTCCGCCGCCGGCGCGCGCGCCGGAGAGCGCCGCGGCGCCCGCTGTGAGCGCGCCTCCCGGGCCGGTCGAGCCCGCAAAGGGGGGCCCCGTGCCTACGGCCGCGCCGTCCGCGCCGCCGCCGTCCCCGCCGAAGCCGTTATCCGCGCCCGCGCCGGTGCGGGTTGCAAGCCCCGCGCCGGAGCGGCCGCCCGTTGCGGCGTCGGGCGCCCGGGTGCCCGAGACCGTGGCGCCCGCGCCCGTTGCGGCGAAGCAGACGGAACCCGCGCGTCCGGCGGCATCGG